>CADCQV010000330.1 GCA_902803625.1 uncultured Lachnospiraceae bacterium | reverse complement strand
GGATGTTTTTCTGAGCTCACTATTACCCTAATCCCTGACACAATGTGAGAGTCAATCATTTTCTTTAAGCTTTTTAATAAATGTGTCTAATCTCACTTTATTCTCTTCTGATTGCCTGTCCTTCGGATCGATAAATACGGCCGTACTGTAAAAATCATCTATCTCAAGAAGGCTTCTTAATTTACCGAAAGCTTTTTCTGCGCCTGAACCACCCTGGCAGGCAAAAGCTGATATCCTCTTTCCCTTTAAGAGTTCTTTATTTTCATATACAAATGTCCTTATTGGCGGTGCTATGTTCGCCGCCCATACCGGAAAACCAATAATGATCTCCTCAAAATCAGTATCCAGAGCATAAGGCTTCAGCTTCGGTTTTTCTGCCATAACGGCGCTTTTCCCTCCCCAGATAAACTTCGCAAATCCCTTATCAACATAAGCCTTTTCAGGTATAAGTCTCAGCTTACCGGCTCCTATGGCATCTGATAGCTTATCCGCAACATACTCTGTATTCCCTTCAAGAGAATAATAAACAATGATCTTTTTCATCCTTTCATAACCTCCTGGAAGTCAACGGGGACGGTTCTCACTGACTTACCGATAACTTACCCATTGACTCACCACTGACTTACAGTTTTTTGATCACCATTGCAGAATAATTGTCATATGTTATAAATCCGTATTTTTCGTAAAACTTCCTTGTTTTAGGATCCGACGGCATGATCTTTACATACAGATATCCATCAAAAAATGAAAGCATACGCTTCATGAGCTCATCTCCTATATGAAGACCCTGATATTCGGGATCTACAAGAAGATAATGCAGAAAAGCCACAGTCTCTCCGTCATCCAGGGCTCTCACAAGACCCACAAGACGTTCCCCGTCCCACGCAGAGACCACATGGGTCGAATTATGCATGCCCCTTACAAGCTTCCCGGGATATTTCCCGGAATCCCATTTAACGGAAAGAAAAAGCCGCTCTATGTCTTTAACATCAAAATCCTTTGTATCGCGGTATTTAATCTCCATATCACAGTATCCTTTCAAAAACCCTGCAAAAGTTCTGCACTCCGGCTGTTCCAAGTATGTAGATATTCGGAAGATGGGCCATCCTTGCCCTGCTGTATGCTATGCGCTCAAGACCGCAGTCAAAGGCAGTATGATTTGTAAGCGCGACATCGCATTCTTTTTCTCCGGCGATCTTCATGAATTTCTTTATGGACTGTCTTTGCAATTCCCTGCCGCCTTCGTCTCCCCAGGGAGGTGTGGCACCTCCGAAGAGACACGCCATATGTTTTTCTCCGTTCTCATGGACAGGGAAAATAAAACTTGAAGACCCCTTTGTGTGACCCGGAGTCGATATTACATATATACTTCTGTCTCCGCAATCGATCATATCCCCGTCAGATATATACTCATCGATCTCAAACTCTTTATAGCTGTCGCTCCGTCCGTCTTCATGCGGAGTCGAAAGTCTTAATTCATCGTCCTCTTCGGAAAGAAAGGTCTTTGCTCCGGAGTTCATCTTAAGCCACTTTCCGCATCCGACGTGATCGATATGCCCATGCGTCATTAAAAACATACTGATCCCTTTTCCGCCCCAGCCCGCTTCATCGATCGAGCGTGTAATCTCGTCAAAGACTCTTTTATCAGGCCAGATACCATCGATCACCACAAGCCCTGCCTCTGTTTTCAATATGTAGCAGGCCGTTTCTTTCTGCGCCACTATGATAAGATCGTCAAAGATCTGTGCGTGGGTAAACCATGACATATCTTCCATCCGTTTTATTGTTTCTATTGTTAATTCAGGTATATCCTTCATCTTTCATTCTTTCCCCCGGCTCAAAAGGAGTCAATTAGAACCGTCCCCCAGGCTGTTAACAAGCTTCAAGAATTTTTTATCATTCATCTGTTCATTCGTTACATACTCTCCGTTATGGAACAACGCGTAATTTGTGACAGGAGTGGGGGCGTTCTGCGCTTCCTGTCTGCTCTCGATATGAATAGCATGGAATGGTATACCATTTTCTTTAGCGGTCTGTTCAAGAACCGGAACATATTTCGCATTGAACGGGCACTGGCTGGTGTAATACAGAACATAACCGTCTTCGTCTATATGCAGGTGTCTCGCACATTCCTTAAATCGTGGCGCATCCGCTTTCTTGTCAAAAGGTAAAAACATAAGCTGGATACCGTTATCAGCTTCATCGCAAACATCAAATCCTTTGTACTTCAGATACTTCGGATCAGCCAGGAATGGCTTTTTCTTTGCAGCTGCTAAAATACACAGCCCTTTCTTTCCCTTTTCTTTACTATCACTTATGCAAGCTTCAAGTAATTCAGAAGAATAGCCGTGTCCCTTAAAAGCGCCGGATACCCACAGACAGTCAATGTACATATATCC
>CADCQV010000329.1 GCA_902803625.1 uncultured Lachnospiraceae bacterium | reverse complement strand
TTACGCATATTTCCCTGGAGGCATATCTGGGCGCCGGTATTGCGGTTATCATAATAAAGGCAGGCGTGGATATGCTTAAGGAGACCCTGTCTAAGGTCCTAGGAGAGAGCGTGGATCCCGAAATGGCAAGGGATATAAAGGCTACGGTTATGAGCTTTCCTCAGGTTTCCGGAGCCTATGACCTTGTTCTTCATAATTACGGACCCGATATGTTTACCGGATCTCTTCATATAGAGATACCGGATACGCTTTCTGCTGTTGACCTTGATAAGCTTATACGGGACATTACCGACAAGGTCCTGGAAAAGCACGAGGTGATACTAACGGCGATAGGAGTGTATTCCCTAAATACCCAAAACCCCGAAGCCGTAAAGATGCGAGAAAATGTCAGCCGGATAGTGCTGTCAAAGCAGTATGTCAGGCAGATTCACGGATTTTACTATGATGATGAGAAAAAGAGCATACGTTTTGATGTGGTGATAAGCTTCGACGCTCCCGATCATCATAAGGTCTTTGAAGAGGTGTGTGCCGCGGTACATGCTGCCTACCCTGAATACAGCGTGCAGGCTGCCATTGACAGGGATTTCAGCGAACAATAGCCGGATAAGGTTCAAGTCCGTGCAGCATGTCAAATAATTCCAGTATTCATATCAAATCTTTGTCTGTTCTTTCCTTAAAAATTGAGTACAAAAAGTTTTACTTTACATAAATTCGTGGTATAATATCAAGCGTTACTTGTGCTTTTTGTTCTATTTTAGGTACAATTTTATCAGGGGTTTTTTATGAAAAAGAGATTTATAAGTATTACTGCAGTTTCATTATCAGTTGTTCTCACAGTATTCTCCGTTTCCGGCTGCTCTGCTTTGCCCTTCGCTAAAGAAGAGGAGAAAGAGGTCGAGGCGGTCGATACTTCCATAGAGGTCAGAGTTTCATCTCCGCTTCTTCGGACCATTTCCATAGAATCCAATTTTTCCGGTACTGTGGAAGCTGATGACATCGTAAAGGTAATACCGAAGGTTGCCGGGGAGGTGACGGAAAAGCATTTCGAGGTGGGAGATCATGTGAACGAAGGAGATCTTCTTTTCAAGATGGATGATGAAACGGCAAGACTCCAGCTTGACAATGCAAAGGCCACTCTTGACAGTGCCAGGGCGGGATACACTTCCCAGCAGGCAAATAATGCCAGAATAAAAGCCGAGGCAAATGAGAATATAGCGAAGATATCCTATAATGAAGCTCAGATGAATCTCGCCGTAGACAATGCTTACGCGGGAAAACGTTCAGCAGGCAATACCTTTGAAAACGCTGCTGCCAGCGCAAGGTATTATGAGTATCATAATGAAGAAACGGAAGATGATCTTCATGATGCGAAGAAGGATAAGAAGAAGTTAAAGAAACGCAGGGATGAGCTTAAGGATCTTGTTGAGGAATATAAGAAAAGAGAGAGATCGGACGGAGTAGATAAAGCAAATGACTGGCTCTGGAATAAGGGTTACGACAGCTCTTTGGAGCTCAATAACGCATATTCCAGCGCTTCTTCGGCATATGAAGCAGCAAAGAGTGCTATTGACGGATATGAAGATGCAATAGACAGCTATGAGATGATGAATAAGATCACCTATGAAAACAACGCCGATTCTGCCGAAATGAACTATTATACCGCTGAAGAGAACCTGGCTTTGGCAGAGCAGAACAGGGAAATCTACAATACTTATACGAAGGCTACCACGATCTTCGGAGTAAATGCTTCCGTCGTAGGTGCGGATGCGAGTCTCGTGAATTCCGAGGCCAATGTCCGTCAGGCAAAGGTAGGAGTGGAAAATGCCGAGATAAATCTGGACAATTATACCGTAACCGCCCCTGTCAGCGGAACAATCACAAATATCGGTATCTCCCTTTATAACATGGCCTCTTCGGCAACCGAAGCATACACCATAGAAACGGACAATCAGAACAAGGTGGTGTTCTATGTTGCTGAGGAAACGCTTCATAATATTGAGATCGGAAATACAGCGGTTATTTCAAAGAACGGACAGGATTACAGTGCAAGGATAACGGATGTGGCATCCACAGTTGATAAGAATACGGGTCTTTTTAAGATAGAAGCTGTTGTTCCGGATGGAGGAGGGGATCTCCTGAACGGATCAACAGTCAGTATCCGCACGGTCACAAGGCGTTCAAAGAATGCCGTCACCATTCCGGTTGACTGCATTTATTATGATGAGGATCAGGCCTTTGTCCTTCTCTCCGACGGAAATCACGCCAAAAGATGTGACATTGAAACAGGACTTTCGGATGATGAGGGAATAGAGGTTATAAGCGGTCTTTCGCCT
>CADCQV010000328.1 GCA_902803625.1 uncultured Lachnospiraceae bacterium | reverse complement strand
CGGATAATGGCGGATTATGAGGAGTCCCGGGGAATAACCCAGATCTGTCCTGCCACCATGACCTTTCCGGAGGAAAAGCTTCTAAAGGTTATGGAGGCAGCGAAGAACTACAGGGGAGAGGGAGGAGCGTCCCTGGTCGGGATAAATATGGAGGGACCCTTCATTTCCCAAGAAAAGAGGGGTGCACAGAATCCGGACTTCATAATGAAGCCGGATGCCGGTATGTTCAGGCGTTTGCAGGAAGCATCCGGGAAGCTGATAAAGCTTGTGGCGCTTGCACCGGAAACTGAGGGCGCAGAGGGATTCATTCAGGAATTAAAGGATGAGGTCATCATATCCTTTGCACACTCCGCAGCGGATTATGACAGGGCCCGAAAAGCCTTTGAGAGCGGAGTCCGCCATATGACCCATATCCATAATGCAATGGCTGCTATGGGGCACAGAGATCCGGGGCCGGTTTTTGCGGCGGCCGATACGGAATATGTGGAGGCGGAAATGATATGTGACGGGATCCATATCCATCCTGCTGTTGTCAGAGCCACATTTAAGCTGTTCGGGGATGACAGGATCATTTTTATTTCAGACAGTATGGAGGCCGTGGGAATGCCGGACGGCGAATATGAACTGGGAGGGATACCGGTCATAAAGAAAGGCATACGCGCCACACAGAAAAACGGGACCATAGCCGGCAGTGCCGCAAACCTTATGGACTGCGTAAGGACAGCGGTGCTTGAGATGAATATCCCTCTTGAAACAGCAGTCAAATGTGCTGCGGTAAATCCTGCCAGATCCATAGGTATCTATGACCGCTTCGGAAGCATTGAAGCGGGAAAGGAAGCCGCACTGGTGGCACTGAATGACGATCTGGAGGTCTGTCTGGTCATAAACCGCGGAAGGATAGCCTATACGCTTTAGTCCTTTAGTTCCCTTACATATCTTAAAAAGCTTTCCGGGAGCTCTATGCTTTCGTAGATCTCCCGGTATTCCTCTTCGGGCATGTCGGAAATATAATTTGCCGGCGTGTCCTTATTTCTGCCCTTTTCACGGAGGAAGGAGCGGGCTTTATTAAAGGCGATCGCGGCCCGGTCCTCTGATGAAAAGACCCCGAGATTATAGTAGCCGTTCACATGGATAAAGGAACGGTATTTCCGGGGTATGGTGTTTTCTATCAGCTCAACTCCGAGATAACGGTTGATTATTTCGATATTTGCGTATCTGAAGTCCAGGACATCTCCGTTTTTGAACCGGTAGTCCTTATTCTCCACCGCAAAGGGATGGATACCGTAGCGGGAAAAAAGCGACATCTGGGCGCCGTAGTTTTCAACAAAGAGATGGCCACCCCTCCTCTGGATCCGGTGCTGTGAATAGAAGAACAGATCATCGGTATCAAATTTCAGCTCTGTATCCCTGTCCAGAAAATACGAAAAATACCTCTGGTGAAGGTAGATAGGATTATGAAAATAGACTCCGTTATCCCGATAATTTATGATGGTCAGGTATTTATCGAAGGAAATATACCGGTAAGAAGTATATTCATCCACCCCGTCACCGCTGTCTCTTAAATGAGAAGCTTCTTCATATATCATGGAAGCGGCTTTCAGACTTTCCGAGCTCCCGAGACTGATATGCCTTCCCTTGTATGTGATTGATACCCGGAAATAGACAGTTCCGTTCCTTTTTCTGGCTCTGCAGACCCCGCGGGGCAGTTTCATTGTTTAAATCTCCCAAAAGAATAATAGCGGATAAAGGGTATTGTATAAAGGTTGCAAAATAACAAGTTTACATAAGCAACATTTCCTTAACATTTTACTGTGAGAAATGACAGGTAAAATGGTATACAAGATTATAACAAAATAGGTAATTTAATACAAATATGACGAAAAACAGCCAAGAATAATTGCGTCAAAATTACAAAAATGGAAATCGTTGTAACAAATCCTTAACAAATTGAAAATTTAATGATATAATTCCAAAAGAAAAAACAGAAAAGAATAAAACAGTGTCGATTTGACACATAGAAAGAGGAGATGATACAGAGATGAATTCAGCAAACTCAAATGACAGAAATATATTTTT
>CADCQV010000327.1 GCA_902803625.1 uncultured Lachnospiraceae bacterium | reverse complement strand
ACCGTGATCTTATGATGGGATTTCAGGAGATCCGCCTCTGTCTCAAGCTTTCTGCCCTCTTTCCTGTGCTTTATCTTTATTCTGGCATTGAGGTAGGGATTATCCGCAAGCTTATTTAGTGTGACATCGAGCTTCTCAAGATCAAACTCTCCCACATATTCCTTTATATCCTTCTTTGGGAGAATGGCGATGTCGCTCTTATTCCTGTTTAATGCCCTGTATTCCTGTATTGCCCTGTCATACTCATCATAATGCTTCCTGAAGGAGCCGCTTTCGTAATACTTCTTCCTTCTTTCGTTCCACTCTGCTGTCTTTTCCCTGAGAAAGCTCTGCTGCTCCTTTATTATGTCATCCCGGGTCTTTATGTCGTCTTCGATACTGCTTCTCTCCGTCATTTTGACTATGGCGCGGAAAAGGCTGAAAGGGTTCTTTCCGTGGCGGACCCCTTTATTCTCCCTTGCCGCATCCCTTTCATAGCGGAGGAATTTAAGGTCTTCCTTACGTTTGTTTACATCCTTTTGGGACACGTCTTCAACGGTTTTTGCCTCTGCTTCACCTGATAAGTCTTCATCCCGGATCACCCGTCCCTCTTCAGCCTTAAGCTTCTTTTTCTTTAGGAGCTCACTGTCCTCTTCAAGGCCAGCTTCGGCATTATTAACGATATCATTAAGCTCGGACTCGGAATTTACGGCGTCTTCAGCAGACCGTCGGCTTTTTTCCGCAAGGAGCCTGGCCTTCAGGATCCCCTTCTGCCTTGTGGCCTCCTTTGCCTTGTTAAGGGCTTCCTGAATCTTTTTCTTGAGCTCCCTGTGCTCGACCATCATCCTTTCCGCATCCAGTCCGGACTGTGTATTTGCGTCCTCCATCCTTTTCCGGAGTCCCTTACGGATGTCCCTCATTACATCAGCACGGTTTTTCTGAGCAGCTGTCTTATGTATATGATCCTGAAGTGCCCCGGCGCCGTCGGCAATATAGGATGTGAATTTAGATGAATAGGCATCCTTTCCCGCCTGATCCATCCTGTCGGAGGTCATATAGTTATGCTTAAATTTCATATTGTTTCCAGCATCTGACATATCATCACCTCACTGATCCCCGTCTTCTGTCTCTATATCGTTTTCCTCCATAACCTTTGTCAGGAGATCTTCATAGGCTTTAAGTCTTTCCTGATAGTCATTTAAGTCCGCCACCTCATCCAGATAGTCCATATAGTCCGTGATATCCATACCTTCGGGATTGGAAGCCGCGAAAATAATAAAATCAACAAAAACATCAAGCTGTTCATACAGAGTTCCAAGATAGTAGCGGATATTGTCGTACTCGGCCTCTATATTATTCAGGTTTACAGGCATTCTGTAGGAAAGATAAACCTGATTCAGGGGCTCATAATAGCAAAAGCACCCGAAACCCGGAAAAGCTCCCGCGTTTATGATATGATTCACACCGTTTAAGGAGATAAGGAGGTTTGCAAGAGCTTCCTCCGGGATATCCTGAGCCAGAGTATTGTGGAAATGAAGCACCCCGTATGGAGCGTCCTCACTTATTCCTCCCTCCAGCATAACATCCACTATTACCGTTGCATTCACAACACCCATATTGTTTAAGCGGGCTCTCAGAACACCGTCATTATCTATGCATTCTCCGAAAAAATCCTCGAAGATCTCCTGCATCTTACTGCCAAGTTCTTTAACGGGATTCTTTTCTGTATTATTTGATGCCATTGCCATATCCTCCTTTTTGCCTTATACCCCGGATCCTTCCTGCATCCTCACCCCCGAAAGTCATATTTATCCTCATCTTCCATCCGTTCAGGGCTTCGTCTATAAACCTGAGATCCCCCTCTGCAAGTCTGTTTTTTTCCATATTATCTCCTTTCAATGATCCTGTCCCCGGACAATGCCTTGGTTTTATAAATGCTCTATAGAATAGTCTATCACATTTCTCACTCCGACACCGCCTTTTATTGTATTATAACCGAACAGCGCAGCCATCATGGTAAGCGCTTCCTGCGTACCGTTGCCTCTGGCAGCCCTTTCAGCATTAAGAAATTTGGTGGCCATTGTATTGCTCTGGTTCTTATCCACGTTACGGATACCTTGCCCTTAATCTTTGCCTTCGTTGTAAACATCGATCTGACAATGGCAGTCATATTAAGACTGTCCGGAGCTACACCGGATTCCCTTACCTTTGAGAAATCCCGCTCCAGCTTTTTAATAATCCCTCCGACTCCGTCCTTGGAGCCCTCGGCCACCGGAGCGAACAGACCCGGTATATTTTGTACTGCTCTTTGCGGGATCTCTGCCGTCAACCGTGTAGTTGGTACACCCTTCAAAAAATAAGTGTTGAGAATAATCTGAAAAAGAAACTGGAAGAAAAAAACATTTTAATGGTATGCGTTTTCCGGATTATCTTGCTTATTATGAATGCATAAAAGAATTTAGTCACGTTAGTAATCATATTATAACGTCAAAACATTCAAACATATAAATAGGATAATAATACCATTATTCCGTGAGTTCAGAAAGGCAAAGCTTCTTGACTATTCTTTATCGAAAAGCTCTTTCCCTGCACTGCTGTTTCCCCCTTCTTCCCGGGGAAGAGCTTTTTCACCAGGTCGCATGAAGCCTTGTTGTGGCGTCTTAATAACACCTTGTCTCCGGGCCGTCCTATATTCACCGCCGCCCGGACGGAATAAGTGATCATATTCAGGAGATGGATATTTGCGTCGGGCTGCAATGCAAAGAGCAGCTCCACCCTGAAGCCCTCCGTTCCCCTCCCGGAAACGAGCAGCATGGCGTTGACCCTTTCATCGGTCAGGACGCAGCAGGAGATATCCGGATCAAACCAGGTTATGGGGAGGAAGGGCAGATCCTCCAAAAGTCCGTATCTTCCATGGAAAACGCTGCTCATTACCGCCGCCTTAAACTGGCGGGAAGTAATCTCTGACAGGGGCTTAACATATTCAGGGGGCTTATTCTTAAAAAATGAAAGAAAAGAAAGATCCTCCACCGATACCAAAACATCCCTGCTCTCTTTTCTTTCAAGGGAGTAGCCCGCAAGTGCGAAAGCCTCCTCTTCAGCATTTCCAAGGGACGGCAGTTCAAAAAACACCCTGCTGATCCCTTCGCCCCCCGGGACATTGAGTCCGGCCCCCGTGAAATTTCCGAGGCTCCTTAAAAGCTCCGCCCCCGAATGGGCGTCAGAAGCAAAGAACCACAATATCTCAGCCTCCAAAGGCGCATCCTCTTCTGCATTTTTAAGCTCAAAGATTACTGCAGCCTTAAGCTCCTTTGTCCCATCATCTTCCCCGGAGAGGCCCCTTACATATTCCCTTTTAATCTCATTCAGATAAAGAGCAGGCACCGGATCGATGAAGCCCTCTATGTTCTGTTCCGTAATCTCATTGATGATCATAGAGCCGCTCCGTTCCGGGTGGCATCATAAGATGCGCTGAAGTCTGACAGTCTCCTTAAAAACATCCCCGCCGACTCATCTTTTTTTCGGGAAACCGAGGTTATTACAGGAGTATACGGTTTTTCCGAGGCTTTCGTTTCCTCGGTTATTGTCATAACAGCCATCTTCACGGCGGAGTCCTTTACTGACTCACTCAAAAGAAGAAAACGGTCCTTATTCAAAATGAACACATCACTGTCAGCCGGTCTAAGCTCTGTCAGAAGGGCCGCCATATCCTCCCCATGTCCCCGGGCTTCGATAAGTATCCCGTTTCCGCCGCCGTATTTTTTTCTGTCACGGTATTTACCAAGAAAATCCAGATAGTCCCGGTTAAAGAGTCCTGTGTCAGGATCCAGATAGCGGTCCCTTCTGATGGCCGCAAGGTAGGTAAGAATGATCCCCAATACCATTAAGGGGCCGGAATAGTAGCGGAAAAAACACCCCAGCACAAAGGGGATTATAAAGGCGTCAAGTCTCAAAAAAGCGGGTTCCCGGCTCTCCCTTTCGTACCTGGTTACGAGGCGGACGGCCGTGATGATATACAAAAGCTCCACAAACAGCTTGATAAACTGCATATAGTAGGCGAATGCCAGCATAGGAGCTGTCTCGCCGCCCATCCCGTAGATCACAAAGCTCTGGAGGGCATCTGCAACCTCCACTGCAAGGATGGGGATCAGGGCATGCTTATACCTTCTCCTGATATGATCCCTGCTGCGGTACAGGCAGAAATCTACGAATACCATCCATTGCATAATGGCGAGCATGTAAAAGAGCTCCACCACGGTGGGCAGCGTATACATAAGGTAATTCGCCCATCTTTGATCGATGTGCCAGCTCACACTGTAAAGGATCTCTGAGAACAGGGAACAGAGCATAAGAATGCATTCTGTAAAAATAAACCTGTCCTCGGTCCTCTCATGCTTTCTCAGGTTACCATTTAGAAGCACAAACACGAGAAGACCGAAAAACGCTGCGACCAAAAGCACATCCGAACTCCGGTACACAAATCCGTTGAGCCATTCATATTCCGTTTCTGATTTGGTTATCAGATCAAAGAGAACAGCTCCCGCATCCAGAAAAAAATCCGACATACCATACTCCGTT
>CADCQV010000326.1 GCA_902803625.1 uncultured Lachnospiraceae bacterium | reverse complement strand
TCCGAAAAGTATGAGTTCAAGGCCATGGAGGAGATCAGGGAGGAGCTCCTTAATAATGAAAAGACAAAGGCTAAGATACTGCCGCTTATAGTGATAGGAGAGGAGGATATCCCTTCCGACAGCGAGGTAGAGGCCGCATATTCCCGCTTAAAGGCCCAGGGGGGACTTGGCAGCCAGTATGACTGGATAGCAAGGTATGCGAGACACCATGATGTTGAAGGACTATTTTATTCTCCGGTTAAGCCAACGTCCTCGGCGTCAAAATTCAGAGGCTGCATAGAGGCGAACGGTGTGATAAAGGAATATGTGAATTCCGTGGGAAGAAAGGTTTTTACCGTCGATATGGAGAACAGCAGTCCGGATCTGAAGCTTGTATTCGGCGGCTTCAATCTCTCTGAAACCTTTGATATTACGAAGCCCGAGGAGGAAAAGAGGATGCGGGAGGAAGGTTATACCCGGATCCTGGAAAAAACCTGGTTCTGCCATACACCGGTATTGGGAAAGGCCTGCGGCTGCTGTCATCCCTGTGAGACCACGATCGAAGCGGGTCAGACCTGGAGATTTACGGAGAGCCGGCTTAAACGCTACAGGGAACTGAAGGCGGGAGCTTCTCCCGGAAAAGTCAGGCTTGAAACCTATCTGGATGTTCTGCTTGGAAGATGAAGCAGCTATTCAGAACAGTTGATCACGAAACCGCAGGTAACGTATGATGACCGGGGGAATTTGAAAGGGACTGTATAATCCTGTATAATCAGGTGGCCGGACTGCTCATTATTTTTGACAGAAAAACTGAGGTATATTATGGCATCGTATTTTAAGAGGGTTTTCAAGCCCACATACAGGGAGTATCTGTACGCGATACCCGGGAAGAAGTCTATCGGAGGCTGTTTTAAGCTTCTCTGGAACCTGATAAAGCCCAATGCGGTAACCTACCCGGACGTGGTGGTGGTGCTTACCACCCACTGCTCCTTACGCTGTGCCAAGTGCAATAATCTCATGCCCTGTTACAAGGAGCCCTATCACATTCCGGCGGAGGAGGTTCTGGAAGACATAAGAACACTCCTGTCCCATACGGACATCTGTGTAAAGCTGGAGCTTCTCGGAGGCGAGCCCTTTATTTACCCGGAGATAGATAAGGTGATAGACGGGGTCAGGGACTTTAAGAATGTAATGTGTGTGGCCTTCACCACAAATGCAACGGTCATACCTTCGGATGAAACCTTAAAAAAGATCGCAGCCCTTTCGAATAAAAAGATAGTTATCAGCGACTATGGGGTAAAGACCCAGAAGGTTGAGGAATTTATGAAGGTCTGCAAGGAATACGGCATACCCTGCGGACGCTCCATCTCCAGATACTGGGCGGATCCCGGAAATACGGAGTGCAGGAATAAGAGCATAGAACAGCTTGGTATTGAGTATAACAAGTGTTATAGTTCCCGCTACTGCCGTACAATGCTGAACGGCAGGGTTTATGCCTGTGCAAGAGCGGCATCCCTTGCAGATCTTGGTCTTATGGACGGAAGCCATGACAGCTTCAACGTGAGGGAAAAGGTCAGTGACAGGGAATTCAGGAAGGGCTTCAGGAAATTCCTGACACTGGATTATGCAGATGCCTGCAACTACTGCGATCACTTCTTAAACATACATATTCCAGCGGGAGAGCAGCTTCCATGACGGAGAGGTTGATAAACGGCCTGAAAAAACATACATGGATTTTGTATGTTTTTTTTGCGTTTATACAGCTCCTCTTTATGTTCTATCAGGGAGGAAAGCAGTCCATGTGGCTGGATGAAATGTCGCTTATCGGTACCATCACGAAGGACAAGGGGATAGGGGACATTTTATGGCAGTATCTGACCGTGGATGTAACGAACCTTCCCCTCTTCCCGCTTATATCGGCTCTCTGGTACCGTGTTTTTCCCGCAAATGACAGGCTGATGCTGCTTCTTACCGAGCTCTTTTCATCGGGGGCGCTGGTGGTCACAGCCTTTCTCGCGGAAAGGAATTTCGGGAAAAGAGAGGGGATTCTTTCGGCCGTACTTATGCTGATATCCCTCCGTCCCGTCATAAACTGCGGATTTGAATTCCGCTCATATGCCTTTATGCTGTTTTTCTCAGCACTCTCACTATTTTTTTATTATGAAAAAAACAGGAGCCCGGGAAAAAGGGAGGAACTCCTCTTCGGAGCATCACTTCTCTTTCTTATTTTTACCCACTACTCCGGTATCATATTGACAGCGATACTCGGATTTTTGGATCTTATAAAGGTAATATCGAAAAAACAGGGCTTTTCCAAACTTCTGCCCTATTTCGCTTCGGGCTTTCTGTTTCTGCCATGGTTCATTCTGATGCTCAGATTCAAGGAAAAGAGCATAAGCTCCTTCTGGGTGGATCCTCCGACCTTGCCGGAGATCGCAAGGACTCTGAAATATCTCCTGTCAAATAATGAGGCGGTATATGTGGTCTTTATTTTCGGGATACTGATAACTGCCGCAGAGCTCATAATGACGGCATACAAAGGAGAAGTAACGGATGGGGCTGCTTTTTTGTCACTGGAAATGCTGTGCACGGTCTTTATTATGATACTTTCAGTTTTCGTTTACAGCGCATATATCAATCCCGGCGGCGGCTTTTTCCTTAAAAGATATTTTATCGTGCTGCTGCCGCTTATGGTGTGTGTCACTTCCTATGCAGTGAGAAAGATGACGGACTTTTTTTCTTCCGGGAAAAACAGGGAGGAACTCAACGCTGCATTTTTCGTTATTTCCGGCTTTATCCTCATTTATTTCGGCTTTATAAATCTTTCGGAGATCAGGGAGAAAACAAAGAAAAGCGCTGAGACCTTCAGGGAGGCTGCTGCATATATTAAGGAGCAGGGCGTATTGAAGGAAGGAGAGGATGCGGCTCTTGTCTGCTCGGTAAATCCAAGGGCAGCCGCAGGCTTTTCTGAGTACTATGTGCGCAGGGGAGGAAGGGAAAAAGAGATAGCCACCGTGAGTCTCCAGGGGGAGGAACCGGTAAAGGAGCTCTCGAAATATGACAGGCTGTATCTCGTCTATGTACACAGGGATTTAAAGGATCTGGATCCGCTTATAGAAAAAACCTTGAGGGAAGAATATGAGCTTACAGCGCAAAATGAAGAAGTAAAGGCAGCCGTATTTGAGAGAAGGCACTGATGGGAAAAAAACCTTTTCATGAATGGGAAGAAAAGCACGGACTTATAAATAACAGATCCGTGGAGGGATTTCAGTACTGGAATTATATGCGCCGGGACATGAATATGTCCTTTAAGGACGAGTATGCCGATCTGGATCCTGTTTTTTTTAAGAATATGAAGGAAGCTTCAAAGAGCGGAAGGATCGATGATCTGAAAAGGATCCTTAAGGTTTTCACTCCCGACGGCTCTGATCCGGTGAAAAAGGCGGATGTCCTTATACTATGTCACGGCAGAAGGCAGGAGATAGACGGGAAGCTCGTAAGCATTTATACGGACTATCTGGAGGACTATTTTCCGGATTCCGTAAGCGTGCAAAGGACAGGAAGCGGGAAAAGCTACAGGGACAGGCTTAAGACAAGGCACATTGTGTTTCTGGAAAAGCTGACTACAAAGAGCTATATTTACAAGTACCTTAACAGGCTCATCCATCCCGGGGAATATAACAGGATAAGAAGGACGGTCCTTGATGATATGCGGGAAGCCTTCACGGACCTTAAAGAGAACTATTCCCTTAATGTGAACGAAGAAGATTTTGCCGGCAGAGCCGCGTCTCTCTTCTTTTATTACCGCTATAAAAAACCGAGGCTTGAAAAGCTTATAAAAAAGATATCTCCGAAGGTCATCGTCGAGGTC
>CADCQV010000325.1 GCA_902803625.1 uncultured Lachnospiraceae bacterium | reverse complement strand
CGTCCGGAGCACCGACAGCCCCGCCGTCCGGAGCACCGACAGCCCCGCCGTCCGGAGCACCGACAGCCCCGGCGTCCGGAGCGCCGACAGCCCCGCCGTCCGGAGCGCCGACAGCCCCGCCGTCCGGAGCACCGATGGCCCCACCGTCCGGAGCACCGTTAACACCGCCGCTGGATCCACCACCAGAAGCACCGTTGACGTTGCCGAAGGACCCACCTCCAGGAACGCCATCGACCTTTACTGGAACAATAAGCACTGAGATCGAGGCACCATCTTTACCTCCAATGAAGCTCATAAAAACAAAGCAGGGATACGGATGGATTGTAGGAGGGGATTACAGTAGGGTTTGGACAGGAACAACCTTTGAGAATATGTAAGAGTATACTTGGGTGATTATTCAAGTGAAAAAGATTGTTCGTAAATTACCACATTCAATGAGGGGAATATCGAAATGTCTAAATATGAACAGTTGTTACTTGAATTTGGCGGAGGTGTTATAAATTCGCATTCTCAGTCGGAAGCTTACAAGAAAGATGCATGTGTGGCAATCGGAATCGGCGGAACGGGTATTGCAGCCCTGAAAAAACTTAAGAAAAGCGTTTACCAACAGCTGCTTCCAGATGATCCTGAGGCACCGGTGCCGACATATTCGCATATTAAGTTTATCGCCGTCGACGCTGATTATATAGATCCCGGTCAGGGAAAGGGGAAGCTTTCATACAGCGAGATGTTCTCCATTATGAATCCTAATCTTGCGGGAGTGTTCGGTACAGCAAAAGGCAGGGATACTATCAAAAATGATGCCCGTATGTCATGGATGAATATAAGCAATATGTTCGCACTTAGTTCTTCGCTAGATACACGCGGGATCCGTCAGGTGGGACGTTATCTTCTGATTTCCAAAGCTGAGGAACTGAAACAGAAGATTCAGCTTGTATGCACATCTGCTATGCAGGCTGTGGATACCAATTCGGTGACAGTATATATATTCGCAGGCATTTCCGGCGAAACAGGCAGCGGATGCTTTATTGACACATGTTATATTGTGCGTCAGCTGATGAACGAGAATGGATGGTCTGAGTCAGGGAGAATCAGGGGCTTCTTTTTCCTGCCGGATGTAGTCATTTCAAAAAAGGAAGTAGCAGCTATCCCATCATCAGTAAAGTATAATAATGCCAATGGCTATGCGGCGATGAAGGAACTCGACTATCTGATGAATCTTTCCCAGAGTGAGGATCGTTTCTATCAGAAATACGGTGATTTCACCGTTGATACACAGGAGCCGCCGGTCGATATGTGTTTTCTTTTTTCTGCCATAGATGCAGAGGGAAATGTCAGACCGGACGGGTTCGATTATTGTACAGATGTTGCCGCAGGTTATGTTATGTCCCTTCTAATTGATTTCACTGACGGGTCGGCCGATGGACAAGATGAAAGAGGGTATACTCTCAGCGATTATTATGCACAAGTCAATAGAGGAGTAATGGGACTTGCACGTACACATGGGGCTTCAAGAGTCTATCGTGTTGTAGGAGCATCGAGCGCTGAGATCCCGATGACGCAGATCTCTACCTATCTGGCTGCAGGATTCATGAACCGCTTTGTCCAGCTGATTGGCAGGGAGAAGGTAAATGCTGACATTACAAAGCAGAAGGTCAATGAGTGGGCGAACAAACTGAACCTCACACCGGACGGAATTATGGGGAAGATTAACCATGGGACAGTTTCCTTAATGCTTCCTGAAATCGATATAGGTATTCTCAAGTCACTTGGCCAGATGCCGAGAGGCAAAGCGCCGGAATCCTGGGCAAAGCCCGGAAACAACTTCCTCGATACATCGGAGGGAAGGAGAACAGCGAACTGCAATGGTCTGAAGGAAGATATTGAGGATTATTCGCTCGATAAAATGCTCACGGGGCAAACGGTATCCATTATCTGTAATATATTTGATAAGCTTTATTCGATTAGTACGGATCCTGAACTTGGTCCGTATTACGCGGCTCATCTGCTCCATAATGCAGGCTATGACCTTGGAAAGGCGATTGACGGAGTCATCGAGACGTATGAGCAGCAGAAGAGCGCTCAGGAGCTTTATCTCTATGGCAGAGGCTCTGGCGGCATTTCAGATGATATCGTACAGGTGAGTGCTGATTTCATAGGAACCCCTCTCGAAAATGAAGAGTCTGCATACCGTCGCTACAAGCAAGCCGTTGAAGATTTCTTTATCACGGTCAACCGAATCAAAGAGCTGGAAGATGCTATCTCTGTCATGAAGACAGTTAAGGTACAGCTTGGCAGGCTGTATCAGAATTATTATGCGCCTATGATAGAAATGCTCGATAATGTCAAGGAAAGTTTTGACGAGGACCTAAACTTCCTGAAGCTTCCGAAGGCGCAGCAGGCGACTGCTTACACGTGGCAGATACTGAAGCTTTCTGAGGTGCAGGAAAGCCTTGACCAGGCAATCAAGGCTTTGCAGCCCAAGGCTTTGGTCACAGATTTCCTTGACGCAGTCATGCAAGACTATCAGGAATGGATCAACAGAGATTCGGATCGGATTACTGCATTTATCAGCAAGTTCATGAGCGATATGTTTTACGTTCAGGTAAATACATCTCTTCAAGATTATCTGAAACTCAAATTTTCGAGTGCAGCTACTCCGCAGGATTTGGCTGAGGCTATTGAAAGGGAAATCATCAAACCTGTCTTTGAACAGGCATCAGCTATGTTCTGGTGCGATCCGAATTTCAGCGTGGAGGCGGAGACTTTCCCGACGGCCTATCTCTCCGTGCCGGTGTCGGCTTCATCCGTGTGTACGGCTGCTGATAATTTCGCCAAAAATCAGCTTCAGACCTCATGCACCGTGAGGAAGACCGGACTAAAGGACAGGATATTAGCAATGCGGTTATTCAGTGGTATCCCGTTCTACGCATACCATGGGGTAGACCTTCTGAAAAATGAGTATGATGCAAGCAAGGGTCGACCGTCGGGGGCGGGAATCCATCTGTATGCGAAGACTAAGAGAGGATCTGACGGTACGGGAGAAAAGGACTGGGTCAGCTTCCTGCCGACTCCTATCCCTTATTCTAAAGAAAGAAGCATGACGGAAAATGCTGAGGAGAAAACCAATCTCTATAAAAAGGCGTGCGATCTTGGGATTATAGGACCGGAATCGGGTGCCGGAGAAAAATGGCTGCTCAGGGTATCAAAGCCGGTCGATGAAAAGCAGTATACAATCGAAGACTTCATGACAGAGGATGCGGAAGGAAGAGTGATACTAGACCAGGTCGCAATCCAATCTATAAAATCGAATATTGCGGATCGGCTTGAGCATGGCTGGGATGATGGAGAGCTACAGCGCAAAATCATTATGAAAAATGATGGAAATCCAGGGCTCGGTGATGAAGTTGTGGCAGCGGTGCGTATGGATTATTTCCTTTCGTT
>CADCQV010000324.1 GCA_902803625.1 uncultured Lachnospiraceae bacterium | reverse complement strand
GTCGCAGATCTCTTTATGGAGAATAATTCATATGATGCTCTCCTGATGCCTGGAGCGAACCCTCCTGAAAATACGAAGGCTGACGGATTGATCGGAAACGGAGGTTTACACCTGGGTCTTCCCGTACCGGACGGGCAGTTCATCCAGTATACGGGAGTAACAAATTATGACTTATGGACAGATACAAACGGAGGCATGATCATTGTTGATGCAATCCCCACAAATGTTGATTTCGACGATGAATCAAAGACATGGGATATTGAAACGATAAATAAAGAAATGAAGAAAAACGGGGATCTGGGAATTACCGGATATCTGTCGGACATTGATAATAGATCACTCATTAATGAAGAATGGGTGAATGAAGGAAGGTTAGCATATATTGCGGAGTACGTAGAGGAGAGAGAGGGTGTTCCGTATTGGGAAAAATTCCAAATATCATATTGGACCGATCTCACAACCGGGGAACATTATTTTGTCATTTTAGATTCAATAGCACCCACAGTGAACCAGGATGAGTATCAGGCCATTTTTGACTACATGATGAATAATATGGAAGACGTTTGATGATTTAAGTATCATCCTGATCGGAGGAGGACAAAGATGAGTTTTTTATTAACAGCCGTATTTGAGAACGGTTTCTGCGAATTATATCTTCCCAGCGTGGACAATAAAAAGGTACCGCTGGAAATAAAGCCGTATATCAGCGGAAGGGATGAGGACATCATCCTTCCGGTTGAGGTATGGGACGGAGTCTGGACATTATCAGGACAGGGGAAGTTTGTTATCACCAGGGACGAGAAGCCTGTGGATTCCATAACCTTCAGTGAGGGAGTCTTCGTTAACTGCGAGTTCCCGGACGGGCAGGTATTCTCCATTACGATTAAGGAGATCGGTGAGGGAGATACTAATTTCAGGAAGTATCTACTGACCAATGATTCCACCAAAACCATCACTATCGGAAAGGATGGATCTAATAATATCTGTTATTCCAATAAATTTGTGTCACCGAAGCATGCCGAGATAAGTATTACGGGAGATGTAGCAAAAATAAAGGATCTCGGCAGCATGAACGGAACCTTTGTAAACGGAAGGATGATACAGGGAGAGCAGGTTCTGGTATTCGGAGATACCATATACGTCATAGGTCTGAAGATCGTGTATCTGGGAAATTCCCTCGCGATCAACAATCCCGATGACAACTGCAAGGTAAGCGGTCTGAAGGAGATAATCATTTCTTCATCGGGAAGCGGGGAAGAGGAAGCTTCGGAGGTTGAGGAGGAAAAGTATTTCCTTCGTACACCGAGAAAGCTGGAGGTGCTTGATACGGAGACATTTACCCTTGAAAAGTGCCCGCCGAAGCAGAAATATGAGAAGCAGCCACTTAAATTCACGGTAGGACCGGCATTTACAATGGTGATACCAATGGCTCTCGGTGCCGCATTGTCCGGAGGCTCCGGGTACGGAGGCTTATTTATGGGTATCGGAGCTGCCGGTATCGGTGCATTCTGGGCAGTGGCCAGCAGCAAATACGAAGAAGCCAGGTATCAACAGACCGAAAAGGACAGGGTGGAAAACTACGAAGCCTATGCGGTAAAGATGATGGACAGCATCAAGGACAGGATGCAGTACAATGCCGGAGTCCTTGAGAGGATGTACCCGAGCGTGGAAGAGGCAGCACGTCTCGGCATAAGTGTGGATCCCGGCCTTTGGAGTAAGAGTGCTTCCCACGACGATTTTCTGGATGTCCGTCGCGGCAAGGGTGACATACCTTCCTTTAATCCCATAGAGATCCCTAAAGAGCAGATAATGCAGGAGCATGATCCCCTAAACAACAAGACTGCGGAGATCAAGCTTGCCATGTCTACTTTGAAGGATGTTCCGGTGTCGATCTCACTTTACGATAACCGTTTCGTAGGGATCCTTTCTTCTGACAGGGAGAAGGCTCTGAATCTGGCAAGAGTAATAAGTGTACAGATAGCCAGTGCACATCCTTACACCGATGTCAGGATGTGTATAGTATTTCCGCTGAAGGAAAGGGATGACTGGAGCTATTTCAGGTATCTTCCCCATGTATGGGCTCCTGACGGAAAGCTTCGTCTAATGTGCTGTGACACGAACAGTGTCGGTGATGTGATGTACTTTATGTCCGGTGTTATAAGAGACCGTATGGATAAGACCGGAAGAAATGCGGAGGACACAGACAAAGAAAAGAAGATCCTGCCGCATTACGTCTTCCTTATCGCAGATTATTCCCTTATTGAGGAAGAGGCGATCTCCAAGTATATTCTGAATCCTTCAGAGGATATGGGCATTTCCGTTGTGATGCTTGCGGATTCTGCGGATAAGCTTCCAAGCAGCTGCAATGCCATAATTACGGATGATGGAGAGGTACATAATTTCCTGTCAACGGTCAACGCCTTCCCCGAGAGGGATAATGTTACCTTTGATCATATTCCACAGAAGATGGCTGAGAATTTCGCAAGGTCGGTTTCAGGAGTGCATCTAAGGGAAACCGGGGTATCCGCCGGCATACCGGATATGCTTACCTTCCTTGATATGTACAAGACCTCAAGGGTCGAGGATCTGAATATTTACCACAGATGGCTTGAAAACCGGACCTATGAGAGTATGAGAGCAATGGTCGGATATAAATCCGGAAATCAGCCGCTCTATCTTGATATTCACGAAAAATACCACGGACCACACGGTCTTGTTGC
>CADCQV010000323.1 GCA_902803625.1 uncultured Lachnospiraceae bacterium | reverse complement strand
TGCCCGGAGCTCTATGCCCGGAAGTATAAATTCCGCAGTGCCCTTATAGCTGTAATCACCATCATTTTTTTCTATTTCAAGGGCAACAGTTCCCTCGGCACCGAATTTCAGCCTGATGGCTATCGGAACAAAGACTATGGCTGTCTGCCACTGTCCATCGTAGTATATTCCGAAGCCTATGCATACCCTCCCCAATGTGGGAGCGGAAAGCCCTGTCTCATCGTCATAAGTTCCGCTGGCATAGCCCATTATGGTGAAGGAAGGTTCGGTCTCACCTCCCATGCTCATAGGTTTCGAAGCCCCCTTTCGCATAGCATCACCAAAGGCCTTTTCCGCCTTTGCCATGTTTTTGACCATATCCGTGATCTCACCGCCAAAGTATTTTTTCGGATCAGCGCCCCTGTCCTTCACATTGCTTTTTATGGCCGCTATGTCAAAGCCAATACCCACTTCATAGGTTCCCTCTTCCCTGTCATATACAAGTGAGGTTGAAAATCCCGCAAAGTCAAAATTAAGATCCTCGGAAAGGAAGGGCACATCCTTATTTGGAAGGCTTACCTTGAGTCTAGGTCCTTCGACCTTGAAGTCTTCTTCCGCAGACAGAGCCCTCTCGAAACGTGCATAAAGCTTATTTACATCTGAGGGCAGCACTGAACCCTTAACGTACTTCCGCCCGCCGCTTTCACTGTCAAACCAGCCGATAAAATCCTTTTTTCTGCCGCCGCTTGAATTGGTTTCATCCCACAGGGCATCCGGAAGTTCGTTCACCCTGTTATTCATTATGCTTATGGGAATACTACCCCTTCTATATCTGACTGTCGCATGCTCACCGGGAATAAGATCAATAGTCCTGACCCCTGCAGGCATTACCACACTGCTGCCCCCGTCACTCCTTACGGTACCGGCATACTGAGCTCCCTCTGCCGCCGACAGATCAAGCTCTATTACAGCTCTTACTCCCCTGCTTAATACGATTCCCCTTATAAAAGAGAAAATACTCCGACTCCCGGATTCGACTGTCTTAATGTCTCCGCTTTTGTCAACGTACTGGTTTTTCCCGTTATTTTCATCACTTACCCAGTAGTCACTATCCGTCCTGATGTATTCTTTCCCGTTAAAGCCGTATTTTTCCTCGTTCAGAATGCTTAAGGACGGGATACGTAATGCGTCTCCGTCGCTGTTTTTTACTACTGCAGAAAGATTTCCTTCCGTAAAAAGCCTGGACTTCAGAAAACCGTTTATTGACTTTCTGATAAAAGAATCTCTGTAGGGTACTTCCTTGCGGGAAAAGCTGTATTTAACGTCATACAGCGTTTTATCGCTTATAAGAAGAGCCTTCCCGTCATTGATATCAAGCACCCTCCATTTTACGGCGCCTAATACATCCTTATTGCTTCCGGTATCATAATTTCCGAACCACAGGCAGTCCCAGGTGGTAACACCGTTTTCCCGTACGGGTTTCTTCAGATCCGTGTATTTAAGCGCCTGTACCTCGCCGTAGGTAACGGTGGAAAGATTTCCGAAATCCTCCTCCGGGCTGTCAATTTCTCCGGTTTCGCTGCTTTCCCCGCCTTCCTCGTCCAGCCGGTCCATGACAAAACCAGTCATATCAATATCCCCGGCATCAAAGGTCTTTCCGTTCAGCTGTGAAAAATACCTGTCATAGGTTTTAAGAGCTTCCCTGTATCCGGGATCCGATTCGGATATCTCCCGTCCGTTCTCATCAAGAACCTTCATAGACGCGCCATTAAAATCGGGCGTTATTTCTACCTCTCCGGTTCCGCCTGCAGCCTTTTCCTCTGTTTTTTCGCTTATCTCGGAAGCAAGGGCAGGTGCTGTGGCCTCTCCTGTCAGGAGACAGCAGCAAACAAATAAACACACAAATTTTTTCATCCTGTTAAAACCGATCATTTCCTGCTCCTTTCTTTCAGGCAAAGTAACTATCCGAAACCTCATACCGCAGCTTCTAAAAAAGCATTTTCTTCCTCAGAAGCATCTCATCTATCCTTGAGATATATTCCGCCACGTCCTTTACATTGCCGTTTCTTCTGATGTCGTTACCTGTATGTACACACTTTGATACCGTTCCCGCACCAACTGCCGGGATGGAATGAACCTCCTCCATCATAAGGATATTGTAGATTCCTTCTTTTCCCGGTCTTGCCCAGCCGGTATTTTCAAAGTTTCCCGACATATTCTTCTGCCGGTATAAATAATAGGGCTCAAGCCCCATTTCCCGGGCTCCCGATGCCGCTATCTCCATCATAACATCAGTATTGGAATTTGAATATACTTTATATTTCTCAATTTCTTCCATAAGCCTTGAACCTCTCTTTACGGCGAGACTGTGCACCGTAAGATCGTCCGGCTTTAACTTCGCTATTTCCGATATCGTATGGCTTACTTGCCTTTCGCCCTCTCCGGGAAGCCCCAGGATTATATCCATATTGATATTGTCAAAGCCCGCTTCCCTTGCGTCATTAAAGGCTCTTACGGTGTCCTCTGCACTATGCTGCCTGCCTATTATCTTCAGGGTTTCCGGATTCATGCTCTGGGGGTTTACGGATATCCGGTCTGCACCGTTTTCCTTTAGGATGCGGAGCTTTTCCTTT
>CADCQV010000322.1 GCA_902803625.1 uncultured Lachnospiraceae bacterium | reverse complement strand
GCGGGGCAGAAACAGGATAAATGATATCTTCCCCATACTGCTATTTCTGGTCTTTACGCTGTCAGCTCTGGGGATCGTGATGATGTCTGTCCAGATCTACCGAAAGATACTGGTGAGATCGGACGGAAATTATGACAATAAAACTGCCGTTATGTATCTGACCGAAAAATTCAGGGCAAATGACAGAGAGGGACAGATCCGGGTTGGACAGTTTAAAGGGCAGGATGCCGTTCTGATCACGAATCAGGTTAAGGATGAGGTCTATGTGACCTGCATTTATGCATATGACGGTTACTTAAGGGAGCTGTATCTCGAGCAGAAGCTCCTTGACGGAGCGGAGATGGACAGCGGCACGGAAATACTGGAAATGGATTCCTTTTCGGCCGGGGAGCTTTCCGACAGGCTCATTTCCCTTAAATTCACTGACAGATCGGGGAACAGCCTGACAACCTGTCTCGCCGTGAAAAGCGGAGGTGATGCTTAGATGAAGACAGGAAACAGACTTTCATCCGGCAATCTCATGCTTCTGGAGCTGGTATTTGCAATTATTTTCTTCTGCCTGGCTATGGCAGCATCTATGTCCGTATTCGGAAATGCCTACGAAATGTCCTCCCGGGCAGAGGATCAGGATGCGGCCTTAAGAGAGACGGATTCTGCTGCGGAGATCATACGTTCCTCGGAAACAAAGGAGGAAATGGATTCCCTCCTTACCGCCGCCGGTTTTACGGGTAGTATGGAAACAGGCTATGAAAAGCTCTTTTGTGACGACAGGTACAGGCTCACCATTTCCTTATCCGAAAGCGGGAAGCTGATACAGGCTGATATGCTCTGCTACTCTGCTAAGGACGGCACCCAAAGTGAGCCAATGGAGCCCTTTTACGACCTTAGCATAAAGCATGCCTTGAAAGGAGGACTCTGATATGGGCGACACTACCCCTAGAAATATCGGCCTCCCGATGCTCATTGTAGTGCTTGTGAGCATCTGCCTCTTCTCCTTCAGCGGCATTGCATATTCCACGGCAAGACACAGTCTGGAGCAGAGTAACGCCCTCATAAAGCGGACAAAGGACTACTATGGAGCCTGTAATCAGGCTGAGGAAAAGCTGTCCGCCTTAACGGAGATACCCGAGGGAGAAACCACCTTTTCATTTCCCTTCGGAACGGGAATGGACGAGCTTCAGGTAAAGATAAGGCCTGACGGTAACGGACAGGATTATAAGATAACCGGCTGGATCATATCTGATACCGCAAGCTGGGAAGCACCCGAAGAAAACGGTAATAAAACACACGGTCCACAGGCTCCGGGAAAATCATCCGGACCCCAGCCGCCGTCAAACTAATATAAGGAGATTATGCACATATGATACAGGATATCTTAAAAGAAGCGGTTGATCAGAAGGTCTCGGATATTTTCCTTGTTGCAGGTCGTCCGGTATCCTTTTACAAAAACGGAGTGATCACCAAGGAGGGAAATGAGGCGCTTTCTCCCGATGATGTGGATGAAAACGTGAGAGCCATCTATGAGCTTGCAAAAAGAGACTATTCAAGGCTCCTCGAGGTCGGTGATGACGATTTCTCACTGTCCGTTGCAGGCCTTTCCCGGTTCAGGGTAAGCGCATATAAGCAAAGAGGCACTGCCTCCGCCGTTCTCCGCGTGATCTCCTTTAAGCTCCCTGATCCTAAGGAATTCAGCATACCGGAAAACATAGTGAATCTCGGAAACCAGCCAAACGGCATGGTGCTTGTCACCGGACCTGCCGGCTCCGGAAAGTCCTCTACCCTTGCCTGTATCATAGACCATATTAATCAGACTCAGGAGTCCCATGTTATTACCCTTGAGGATCCCATAGAGTATCTTCATAGACACGACCAGAGTATTGTGAGCCAGAGGGAGATCGGGGTGGACACCAGAAGCTATGTGGCGGGCTTAAGAGCTGCCCTCCGCCAGTGCCCCCATGTTATCCTTTTAGGTGAAATGCGTGACTTTGAGACCATTTCCGTTGCCATGACAGCGGCAGAGACAGGACATCTCCTGCTCTCGACCCTGCATACCATGGGTGCTTCGAATACCATAAACCGTATCATCGATGTATTCCCCGCAAACCAGCAGAGGCAGATAACCGTGCAGCTGTCCAGCGTACTCCACGCTGTGGTCTCCCAGCAGCTTCTTCCCACCGTAAACGGCGGTGTTATCCCGGCATTTGAGATAATGACCATGACCCCCGCCATCAGAAATATGATAAGGGACGGCAAGGTCCACCAGATAGACGGTGTCATTTATTCAAGCCCCGACAAGAGCATGATCTCAATGGATGAGAGCATAAACAAGCTCTTAAGCGAGGGCATCATTTCGAGGGAAACAGCGGAGCGCTACGCGGTTCATCCTGAGCGGCTAAGGAGAAGCTGACATCTCTCCTCCATTTTTTCCTGATCAAAAGCTGCCTCTACAGCCTCTTCCGGGCTGATGGCAGCTTTTTCGCACAGCGCGAAAACGGAATCATCCATTGTTATAAGACCCTTGCCGGAATTTTGCTCAATATACTCCTTTATTTCCGCCGTCCGGTTATCCCGTATCATTTCCTTCACGGAATTATCGGAAATAAGTATCTCGCACGCGCTTACAAGCTCATTGTCCTGAGAGCGAAGAAGCTGTCTCGAAAAAACGGCCCGAAGCACGTTTGCCAGCCTGTTTGCCGCCTGCTTTCTCTTCTGTGCCGGAAACATATCAATAAGGAATTCTATGGTCTGCACCGCCCCCATTGTAAAGAGAGAGGCAAAAACCAGCCTCCCCGTTTCCGCAGCCTTTATGGCGGCCTCGATCTCCTCTCCGGTATTAATCATTCCCGAGACTATGACATCAGGATCCTGCCTCAAAGCGGAATTTAAGGCTGACAGCGTATCAAAGGCATCTATTCCTATCTCACGCTGATTTACTATGGCCTTTTCATTTTTGTAGATATATTCGATGGGATTTTCAATGGTAATGATATTGCAGGGTCTTTCCGAATTAATCCTGTTTACAAGGGATGCCGTGACTGTGGAGCGTCCTGAGCCGGAGGGGCCTGTGATAAGGATAAGGCCTCTTCTCGCCCTGCATAGACTGATAATCTCCTGAGGGATGCCTAAGGACTCCGCCTCCGGGATGGTGCTGTCCACTATCCTTAAGGAGATGGTGATAAGCCCCCGCTGCCTGTATGCATTTACCCGGAACCTTCCGGCCTCCGGAATGGATACCGAGAGGTCGATCTCCTTCTTTTCCTCAAATATCTGCCTCTGGGCCGGATCCATAAATTGAAGAAGGACCTCGAGCGTATCGCCCGGGGTCGTCTCTCTAAGATCAGATGAGAGCAGCTCTCCGTTTATCCTGAAGGCAGGCGGCGCTCCCGCACTGATATGTATATCGGATGCACCTCTTTTAAGTGCTTCCCTGATAAGAAAAGAAAGATCAAGCATTGCTGCCGCTCTCCGCTGCG
>CADCQV010000321.1 GCA_902803625.1 uncultured Lachnospiraceae bacterium | reverse complement strand
GTAGAACCACATTCAGAGCAGATCAGGTTTTATGCCTTTTCTGCTCATATTTCTGCTCTGAATGTGGTACTACACTTGGTTATTATGATACAAACGCCAAAAGTCCAAATGGCGTTTGAACTTGTTCAAAAAGTCATTTGACTTTGGGCGTCAAACAACACGAGCATGTAGCTATTTACGTAGTAAATTAGCGAAATGCGAGTGTTGTAGAATTGCGAGAGTTGCTGAAAGCAACGGAGCAATTCGTTGTATCAAAACAGTGATTCAGTACTTTTGGCGTCCGAATCATATTATAATATTAGGTTAAAGCTTAAGTTATTTTAGGAGGTTAGGATTATGCGGAGTGCAAAAAAGGGAAAGCTTCTAGTAAACATTATTTCTATTGCAATCGCAGCAATTGTTGTGGTTTCCGCCCTTATTACGATAGTGGGTTCGAATATCATACGCAACACCTACAATGATCTTATCATTGAAGAGCTGAAAGCCACCTGCGAGCATCTGGACAGTGCCATTTCCTCAATGAATGATGAGGGTGACTGGTATCTGGAGGGTGACATACTTATGAAGGGTGACGGCATCATCATGGAAGAGATCGAGGCCATGATCGATGAACTGAAGAAAGAGACAGGTATTGATTATACCATTTTCTACGGCGACACACGTTACCTCACAACACTCTACAGGGCAGGAACAACAGAAAAGCTCGTTGGAACCAAGGCTTCCGATGCAGTGATCGCCGCCACACTGAAGGGCGGTCAGGAATATCATTCCACAACCCTGAAAATTGAAGGCATGCCCTTCTTCGGATATTATTGTCCGCTCAAGAATTCCGACGGATCTGTTGTCGGTATGGTATTTACCGGGAGAGAAACATCGGATGTAAACCATGCCATTTTCACCAGCATACTCTCCATGGCCTCCATCGCAGTTATCTCTGTCATAATCGTAGCCATACTCGGAATATGGATCGCACTCAGGGCTTCGAAGCAGATGGAACAGATAGCCGAATACATAAATGTCCTTGCCGGTGGAAAGCTCGGCAATGAGATGGATCCCTCTCTTTTAGCCAGAAAGGATGAGCTTGGGGTCATTGCGGAAAGCGCCCACACCCTGGATGAGAAGCTGTCCGAGATAGTCGATGGTATCAGAGAAGCCGCGGGAAGCGTTTCAAGCTCCAGTCAGGAGCTTGCCGATACCGCCCAGCATATTTCCGGAACAGCCGACGGAGTATCGGAAGCCGTTCAGGAAATGGCAAAGGGTGCCACCGATCAGGCTGACAGCGTACAGAAATCCACCGAAAATATCGGTATGCTTTCCGATGCCATACAGAATGTTTCCGATAATGCAGAGAATCTGGCCGGAAATGCAGCACATATGAATGATGCATCCCAGCAGAGCGCGGAAGCCCTGAGAAAGCTTCAGGAAAATATGACCCGTATGGAAGAGGCTGTTCAGGTTATTTCCGACACAATGAAGGAAACCAATTCCGCTGTAAATAAGGTTAATGAAAAGGTTGACGGCATCACGGGCATCGCATCCCAGACCAATCTACTCGCCCTTAATGCTTCCATAGAGGCTGCCAGAGCCGGAGAACAGGGCCGCGGATTTGCTGTCGTTGCCGAAGAGATCGGAAAGCTTGCAGCGGAAAGCGGCGGCACAGCCGGAGAGATCCGTGATGAGATGAGCCAGCTCTTAATACATGCCAATGATGCTACCGAAAAGACAGATGAGATATCAAATATCGGCAGGGAAGTGATCTCCGTTCTCGGAGAAACCGTTGATATCATTAACGGCCTCATTGACAACGTATCCGGCACGGTGGACGGCGTCAATACCATATCCGGACTTACCGAGGAGTGTAATGCGAATAAGGATCAGATCGTGGATGCGATGAGTTCCCTGTCTGCGATTTCAGAAGAGAATGCCGCATCTACAGAGCAGACAAGTGCTTCTATGCAGGAACTGAGCGATACTGTGAATGTTCTGGCAGGTTCAGCGGAAAGCCTGAACGGAATCTCCAAGCAGCTTCTGGATTCGCTGAGCTTCTTCAGGTGATTTCCCGCGGATCCTATGCTCCATAAGGAATGAAATAACTTTAGGATTAAATAAAGCCCGCCTGACTTCCCAGGCGGGCTCTTACATTTCCACTTCTTTTATTTTTCCAGATTGGAGCACAGCTTCTCCACAAGCATATAAAGTGTAACCAATTCCTCAATCGAAAAATCCTTTAACCCGTCCTCCTGAATAACAGAATACAGATCATCGACCTTTTTCTGGACAATTCTCCCTCTCGGGGTGATAAAAATATTCTTTGCCCTGCAGTCGCTGTCGTTTTTCCGTCTCTCTATAAGACCGCTTCTTTCCATATGCTTAAGGGTTGAGGTGACAGACGCAGGCTCCTCCCTCAAATAATTTGAAATATCCTTCTGTATCGCTCCGTCGTGATCGGAGAGAAAATAAAGAATATTCACCACCCCGGGAGTAAGCTTATTATCTCCTATACCGCTTCTCACCTTCTTCTTTATCAGGTTGTCTGCCAGATAAATTTTTGAAAGGATTTCTCTTTTATTCATTAAGAATTCTCACCAATCCCATCAGCTTTCGTTTTTTCCCGCACGGATCACCGCAAAAGCATATGCAAAGGAAAAAATGGCAGCAACTATATAACTTATGGTCCAGGGGATATTTAAGCCTATCTTCGCGTTGAGAATATAGGCGGAAACAACGTACATATAAAATGTTCCGGGAACTACGGCCATTAAATACGGCATCTTATGCCTCTGCATATATACCGCTATCATAGCGAGCACAAATACCACCGTGGTCTCATTGGCCCAGGAGAAATATCTCCAGATGATATTGAAGCCTGTGGGATTCCCCTTCGCCCAGAAAAGAAGGACTGCAGCAACCGCAAAAAGACTAAGGGCGAGAGTCAGCGCATTCTTTTTCTTGGACTGATCCAGATGCAGCGCATCCCCAAGAATAAGACGGAGGGAGCGGAAAGCCGTATCCCCTGAAGTCACGGGAAGGACTATTACTCCGATTATCGCTATGATTCCGCCCACGGTTCCCAGCATATCCTTTGCAACGACTCCAACCACAAGTGTTGCGCTGCCCTTGATCATATCCACGTCAGCTAAACCGGATCCGAGCGCTCCCATTGCGGCAGCGGCCCAGGTCATGGCGATAAAGCCCTCAAGGATCATCATATCGTAAAACGTCACCCTGCCTTCATCCTCTCTGGAAATCGTGCGGGATATCAGGGTTGCCTGTGTTGAATGGAAACCGGAACAGATACCGCATGTTACGGTCACAAAAAACATTGGGATGAAGTTGGTCTGAAAAGGATAGCCTGCAGCTGACGCATTCCAAAGCTCCGTCAGAGGATAACCCTTTGTGAATAAACCCACAAAAACACCAACTGCAGAGACCAGAAGAATGGCGCCGAATAACGGGTATATTCTTCCGATGATCTTGTCGATCGGTAAAAGTGTGGCAAGTATATAATAGGCAAATATGGCTCCGTATACGATCCAGAGCGTAGGATTTGAGGCGGAGTTGTCCTGCCCCAGTATCTGTGTCACAAAGAGATCTCCCGGGGTGTAAATAAATACAACTCCGACCAAAAGCATCAAAAGACACACGAAAACATTGTAGACTGCATACATATGCTTTCCAAGGAAACGGCGCACAAGATCCGGGGTCTGCTCTCCTCTGTTACGGACAGAGATCATTCCCGTCATATAATCATGGAAAGCTCCTGCGATCACGCAGCCTATGGGGATGGTGATAAATGCAATGGGTCCGAACAGAATTCCCTGGATCGGTCCTAAAATCGGTCCTGTTCCGGCAATGTTCAACAATTCGATAAGTGAGTTTCTCCATTTTTTCATCGGAACGAAATCGACTCCGTCACCCATGGAGATCGCGGGTGTCGGATCATCTGTGGGTTTCATGACCCTTTCAGTTATCCTTCCGTATATAGTTCCTCCGATGATAAGTAATACCAGCCCCAGAATAAATGTGATCATAATATAATTCCCCCTTTATATCTTATTTTCTTGCACATTCAGAAGCACTGCCTCTGAGTATCTTTATCCCGTGCTCAAGCCCCTTCATAATGAAGCCGAGACTTTCCTCGACCGCTTTCGGGCTTCCGGGAAGGTTCACTATTATTGTCTGTTTACGAATGACCGAAACGCCCCTCGAAAGCATTGCCCGGTCAGTGATCTCCATTGACCTTTGTCTGATATACTCGGCGATCCCCGGTGCATCCCTGTCTGCAACCTCCTTTGTGGCTTCCGGGGTAATGTCCCTTGATGAAAAGCCCGTTCCACCGCTTGTGATGATGAGGTCAGCCTCCCGGCCGTCGCTTAAGCGGATGAGCTCCGTTTTAAGCCTCACCTTATCATCCGGTATCAGCACCGTTTCGATCACCTCATATCCGTTTTTCTCCAGGATCTCACGGGTCTTTGGTCCGCTTAAATCCTCCCTTTCCCCTTTTGAGGCCTTGTCACTTAATATCACTACGGCAGCCTGAAAAGGTCTGTTGATATCGGGATATTCAAGGGATATAGGATCCCCCTTTTTTATGGTTCCACCCTTAAGCACCTCGGAAAAGATCCCCTGATGCGGCATTATGCACTCTCCCATTTTGTGGTATATCTGACAATGCGTGTGGCACTCCTTTCCCTTCTGTGTAACCCTAAGCTTAACGCTGTCGTCACCCTCTCCTATGGTAAGGACCGTACCAACCGGAAGCTTTATGCAGTCTATCCCGTCCACCAGGATATTTTCCCCGAAATCGCCGTTTTTCACCCCTGCACCCTTCCGGTTAAACTCATCCACACTGCTTCCGGACAGCAGACTAACCTGCCGGTGCCATTTCCCGGCATGGGCATCTCCTGAAATGCCCTCACCGGCTAAAAGCACTGCACTTTCAACCTCGCTTTTCTGGATGCCGCGTTCCTTACTAACGCAGATCGCCCGGATACTGCCGGTATTATTTTCCATAGTATATGTCCCCCTGCTTTTATGATCTTAAAAATACCCTGCGCTTATGCTCAAAGCTCCATCGCTGCGCCCAGGATGACATATTCTATCCTGAGTGGTGAAACGGCAAAGGATGGAATATGTCATCCTGAGGAGCAATGCGGCAAAGGATGGAATATGTCATCCTGAGGAGCGTATGCGACGAAGGATCTTCCCTCCATATTAAAAATAATACCCCATTCCGCAGGAATAAACAACAAAAACCACAGCGCAACCGTTACAAAAAACTTACGATCAGGAAGATGATAACCATGGCAAGGTGGACATGGGAAAACATAAGTAATATCGCCACAATTTCCCTTAGAAAGGCGTTCGGCCAGAAGTACCACTTCGTCCCGCTGCCTATTACCTGGGAATTCATAAGCCCCGCCCTTCTTGCCAGCATCCCGCTCCTTAAGACATGGAAATTCGTCGTTACGATCGCAATATTTGCGTCCTTCATCCTCTCATCAATTATCCTTTTTGAAAACTGCAGGTTTTCCCGGGTGTTCCTGGACCTTTTTTCCGGAAGCACCTCATATTCCTCTGCGCTGTGGCTTAGAAGATACATTTCCATGGCAGAGCCCTCGCTCATAGGTTCATCCTTTCCCTGTCCGCCGGAGGGCACATATATTACGCTTTTCCCGGTATGTATTTCCTGATCCCAGGCAAAGCGGATCGCCCTGTTTACCCTGCCCTTTAATAGCGGTCTTACCTTTCCCTTTCTGCTTATGGAGCAGCCAAGGATGATCACAAAGTCCCTGTCATAGGAAGGCTCCGTCTTCAATACCGCATATCCTATGATACATATCGAAAGCAGCGTACACTCTCCGTAGCAAAGGAGGAGCCTAAAGAATACAAGTAACCTGTTAAGACCCCCCGGCATGGCATTAAGAGGCTGCCATATGCAGTTTATTGTGATAAGGTATCCAAGGCTGAAAAGAAGTCCGAGGAAATTGCTTTTCCTGAAGCCCTCATGCTTTAATAGTGAAGCATTACTAATGCAGAGAAAGAGACCTAAAAAGCTTATGGGGATGAGAAGTATCCTTGAGAACTGCCAGATAAAGGAGACTGCCGCTTCCGAAAGTGGACTCCTGCCTGTAAAAAACGCTCCGGAAAAGAAAGATCTCCCGGTTATCAGCGCGAGAAGGAGTATTATCACGCTGGTCATTGCGATATTCCTGTACGCAAAAGGATTTTTCCCGAAGGATCCCACCAGGAAGTAAAATATAACAACACAGGCCGCAATAAGTATAATGTCAAATAAAACTGTTACCATAAGAAAGCTCACACCTCAGAAATATTCTATTACCAAAGCAACAAAAAGTCACATTTCGATACCGCGGATTGCCCGGGATTGCCTCTGCTGCATTGCACAGCCACTGTGGTTTGGATATAATGATTAAAGCGCCAAAAGTAATTGTCACCACACAAGCTTGCTTGTGGTGGGGACAAGAACTTTGGGCGCACCCCTACACGAG
>CADCQV010000320.1 GCA_902803625.1 uncultured Lachnospiraceae bacterium | reverse complement strand
CCTCTATCAGCTTTTATTTTACGACTTCCTTAAGCTTTGATCTCTTACCGCGAAGCTTTCTTAAATAGAAGAGCTTTGCACGTCTGGTCTTACCGGAACGAACGACCTCGACCTTTTCAACATTGGGAGAATGAAGCGGCCAGGTCTTTTCAACTCCGATACCGTTGGATATCTTACGCACGGTAAAGGTCGTCCTGTTGCTTCCGCCCTGGATCTTGATCACCGTACCCTCGAATATCTGTGTACGTACCTTCTCTCCCTCATGAATCCTGTTATATACTTTTACGGTGTCTCCCGTAACAAACTGGGGCGGATTTTCCTTAAGCTCCGCCTGCTCGATTTCCTTGATCAAATCTGTGTTCATTATTATTTCCTCCTCTGTTAAGCTTCCCTTATAATGTCGATCAACCCGAAGGGCTGATAATTTATCTCACAATCCGGCAAAACCCGTTACGTCCGCAGCCTTAAAGGCCGGGAACAGTGTCCTAAATTCTACCATCATTATATTGATATTGCAAGAATACCTTGTAAAATAAGTGCTCCGGTAACGCTTTTGAAGCTGGTGCCCACACTCTCTGGGCTGTAACAGTGCTACCATATGCCGCGGGATCTCAGATATTTTTCATACATATCCGGTCTCCGCTCCCTTGTCCTCTCTACTGCCTTTAAATGCCTGTACTGCTCAACCTTTTTATGATCTCCGGAAAGGAGCACCTTCGGAACCTCTCTGTCCTTCCAGACTGCCGGACGGGTATACTGGGGATATTCCAGAAGTCCTCCGTTAAAAGACTCATCCTCTGCCGAGTCGTCATTATGCAAAACCCCCGGCACAAGCCTGGATATCGCATCTATCATCACAGCTGCCGGCAATTCTCCTCCGGTCAGTACATAATCGCCTATGGAATAGCTTTCGGCCTTAAGCTCCTCTAAGACCCTCTCATCCACTCCCTCGTAATGTCCGCAGAGAAAAATGAGATCGTCATACCCGCTTAAATTCCCTGCAGCGCTCTGGTCAAAGACCCTTCCCTGGGGAGAAGTATAGATGAATTTATATTCAGCTCCCTCGGGAACCCTCTGTCTTGCAGCCTCAAAAGCCCTGTATACGCTCTCGCAGCCGATCAGCATCCCCGCGCCTCCGCCATAGGTATAATCATCAACCGAGCCGTAGCTGTTCGTGGAAAAATCCTTAAGGCAGGTGGTGTATATATCGATGAGCCCGTTTTGTCTGGCTCTGCCGATTATGCTTGTATTTGTACATTCCTCTATCATCCCGGGGAAAAGGGTTATCACATGAAACCTCATCTATTTTCCCGTAAGCTCCATGAGCCCGTCCAGAACATGGACCTTCATGCTCTTACTCTCAGGATCCACCTCGAGAATACAGGAATGTATCGCCGGAAGCAGGAGCTCCCTGCCGTCCTTAAGCCTTACGCTGTAAACATCGTTTGCTCCGGTATGAAGAACCTCCTTAAGGATACCCAGCTCTCCGTAACGTTCATCCGAAACAGACATACCGATAAGATCCGCTTCATAATACTGATCCTTATGAAGCTCCTTAAACTGGCTTCTGTCTGCGAGTATGAGCGCATCCACAAAGGTCTTTGCCGTATCCACGTCATCTATGCCGGAAAGCTTTACGATCATGACGTTTTTAAAACGAGCTGTCCTTTCAAGCATATGGCGGCTTGTCCTGTCGCCCTTTTTAACGATTACTTCCTTTAATTTCTTAAAGTCTTCCGGACTGTCGGTTGAAGGATAAACCTTGACCTCACCTTTAAGGCCGTGGGTCGTAATTATCTTTCCCGCTGTTAAATACTGTTCAGTCGACAATATCAAGGTTCACTTTCTTATCTTCTCTCGTAGACTGAGCTTTGACAACGCTTCGTATTGCACGGGCTATTCTTCCCTGCTTTCCGATAACCTTGCCCATATCTCCCTGAGCCACTCTGAGCTCAAGATTTATGTCTCCATCCTTCTCAGTCTCGGTAACATTGACCTCATCAGGGTTATCTACAAGAGCCTTGGCGATAACTTCTACCAATTCTTTCATAACTCTCTCCTTCCGCTGACAGCGTTTAACTAATGATGCCGGCTATCTTGAATATCTTGCTTACCGTCTCAGTAGGCTGAGCACCGTTTGCAAGCCACTTCTTAGCTTCTTCTTCATT
>CADCQV010000319.1 GCA_902803625.1 uncultured Lachnospiraceae bacterium | reverse complement strand
GATAACGAGCTTCACAAAATATCCCCAAAGCATCCGTAAAAGACCGTGACGCACCCGCTCATACTCAAAGCTGTGCTCTTCATTAAACTGGGGCAGCACTGAGGGGGCACGGCTTATGGGTCCCGCGAGAAGCTCCGGGAAGAAGGATACGAACAGCGCGTACCTTACAAAATCCCTTTCCGGACTGCATTCACCCTTATAAACATCCGCAATGTATGAGAGGGATTTGAAGATATAAAAGGATATCCCCACCGGCAGCAGTATGTTGAAGCCGCTCTCTATCCCGAAGGTCTCGCAGAAAAAATTGAAATATTTGAAAAAGAAAAGGAGTGACAGCTCCAGTACAAAGGAAAGTGTAAGGAGAAAGCGGTTCTTATAGACCCAGAACGCCGAGATATATGTTATCACGGTAGCAAGAAGGAGGAGCAGTACATAACCTGCTCCCTGACTCATATAGAAATAATAGCTGCATAAGAGCAGCCATATCCTTCTAGCCTTGCCTGTCTTTGCAGGCAGTATGAAATATATCAGTACTGCGACCGGAAAAAAGACCGCAAATGAGACTGAATTAAATATCATTATTTCCTTAGGAACTGCTTAAGCTCCTTAAATACTCTGCCTACCGGGAGCCCCACAACATTGCTGTAGTCTCCCTTTATGCTTTTTATATATTTTGCAAAGGATCCCTGAATGGCATATGAACCAGCCTTATCCAGGGGCTCACCAGTAGAGATATAATCCCTTATCTGTTCGTCGCTTACAGGATAGATCTTCACCCTGGTCTTCTCATGGAACTGCTTATAATGCACGTTCTTCCCCGGATGCTTAACGGCAATGGTGACTCCGGTATAGACCTCATGCTCCCTTCCCTGAAGCTCCTTCAGTACATTGAAGGCTTCCTCTTCGTCCCTGGGCTTTCCCAGAACCTTCCCGTCCACGGTTACTATAGTATCTGCAGAAAGGATCACAAAGGAATCCTGCTTTTCTTCCCTGATGAGCTTATCGGCCACATATTCCGCCTTATATGAGGATATCTCCTCTGCCACGTCCGCAGGCTCTCCGGCCACCATAACCTCCTCGATATCGGCAGGCATTACTGTGAAGGGGATGTCCGCCTTTTTTAAGAGCTCCCTTCTCCTCGGTGATGACGAAGCCAGAATAAGCGGCTTATTCAGTATCTTCGAAACCCCCGGATCACACTGTATTTCCGGGATCTCAGCTGCCTGCTCCGGAGAAAGCATCCTTATCTTATCGGGACTCAGCTTCCCGATGACAAGAGAGGCTGACTGAAACTCCTCTGCGGTCAGCCTGTCCGCTTCAACAAATGAAAAATCATATCCCTTTAAGGATTCGTATTCCTGTCTTTCTTCCCCGCTTATGGGAAGTATCACAATGGCTTTTTTCATAATTATACTTTATCCCTTTGCCTGAAGTGCCCCGAGCTCTGCCTGTGCCGCACCGCTTAAAAGAGTGCTGTAGCGGTAGAGCACGTAACCGCTGTAACCGTTTGAATAAGCCTTGTCTCTCTGAAGCGCAAGGTTTGTGGATGAGGAGCTCCATCCCGGATCTCCGCCCACAGGCTGCCCTGCCTTGTACGCCGCAAGCCCGACATAAAGAGTAACCCCTGCTGAATCTATTGACTTAAATTTGGCCACACGGTCCGAGAACATGGTAACGTTCCCGCCTGCTCCGTAATTATCCGACCAGTAGATCTGCGGCACCAGATAGTCCACATATCCGCCGTTGGAAAGCCAGGTATCCACGTCTGCGGAGGATGCCCGGAGATTGCTTAAATTCCCCTGAGGTGAAATACCGAAAAGCTTTCCGGCTCCGGCACAGACTCCATGAACCTGGCTCACCATGGAATTCACCTCTCCCTTTCCTATTGGAGGGAAGTAGTCGTCAAAATGTATTCCGTCCACCGCATAATTCGATACTATCTCCTGCACTCCCGCCACCACGTTTGCCGTATTGGAAAGCTGGGGATTTGCGGATATCGCTCCGTTCCTGAAGCCGTAGGGATTTATCCAGGCATGGATACTGAGTCCCTTTGAATGTGCTATATCCACCATATCCTTAAGGGGATCATAGCCCGGATCTGAACCGTTCAGCATCTGGCTGCTCCAGGGGTAGATCTGGGAAGGATACACCGCATCATTATGGCTCCTTACGTGGACAAATATTGTATTTAAACCGTGTGAAAGCGTGGTATCGCAGACCGATGAAAAGGCGGAATCAAAGCTTCCCTGATCCTTGCCCTTCAAATACATCTGCCAGTCAAGGAAGGAAAACCACACGCCCTTAAGACCCGAAGGAGCTGCCTTGGCTGTTTCCATATTAAGACCTGCTGCATTTGATGCCCCCGTAAGGACTGCAGCCGTGAGTACAACCGCCAGTATCTTCTTTAATATCTTCATATAAACCTTATTTCTCCTGTCTGCTGTATATGCCGGCGAGACCGCTGATATTGCCGTTATCGCTGATCTCCAGGGTGTCGCCCTTATTTAAGAAGGTCAG
>CADCQV010000318.1 GCA_902803625.1 uncultured Lachnospiraceae bacterium | reverse complement strand
TTCTTTAAGCGGTAGTTTTATTTCGTTTACGATTGGAAAATAAAGGAGTATAATCAGATACAGTTTCGGTTAAGGAATGGACCGGAATATACCACGGCATTATACTGAGTGGAGGAAAAAAGGTTGGATTTAGGTGAAAAGCTTGTAGAGGAACTGGGGGTCAATACTCTCTTTTCCATAGGACCTGCGGTTATTACAGAATCGATCTTTAATACCTGGATACTGCTTATCATTGTACTGGTGGCGTGCATTATCCTTACAAGAGGATTTACTGTGGAGAATCCGGGAAAGCGTCAGCTGGCAGTGGAGGCCTTTGTGACGTGGATCAGAAACATGACCCACAGCATGCTTGGGGACGAGGCCGTGGGATATTCCTGGTTTACCATTACAATGATCTTCTTTATCGGGATTGCAAACCTTTCTGCTCTGATAGAAACGGCGGTTTCCGATAATTATACCTTTATGAAGCCTCCTACAAAGGATCTAAATGTAACCATTGCTCTTGCGCTTATGAGCATAGTTATGGTAGAGATCGCGGGAATCAAGAGAAAAGGTGTTGGGGGCTGGCTTAAGTCATTTACAAAACCCATTGCAGTTATTACCCCGATCAATATACTTGAAATAGTGATCAAACCCCTGTCGCTCTGTATGCGACTTTTCGGGAATATATTCGGTGGTTTCATCATTATGGAGCTTCTGAAGATACTGGTTCCTTTTGCGATCCCCATTCCCTTCAGTTGTTATTTTGAGATATTTGATGCCCTTTTACAGGCATATGTTTTTGTTTTTCTGACATCAATTTATTTAAGTGAAGCAGTAGAAGAATAAGGAGGAAGCAATATGAGTTTAACGGCAATAGGCGCAGGAATCGCGGCCCTTGGTTGTGTGGGAGCCGGAGTAGGTATCGGTATCGCTACCGCCAAAGCTACGGATGCGGTTGCAAGACAGCCGGAGGCTGAGGGAAAGATCAGAACAACACTTATCCTCGGAGCCGCTCTGGCGGAGGCAACGGCTATCTACGCGCTGGTAACAGCGATACTTATTATCTTCGTACTCGGGAAATGATATAACCGGGATTATATGAATTAAGGAGGTTGATTCATGGGTATCGTTTCCATACACCCTGTTTCAATAGCTATAACCATAGCAAATGTTCTGATCCTGTTTCTTATTCTGAAGAAATTTCTTTTTGCACCGGTGGACAGGATACTGGAGGCACGCGCAAAAAAGATAATCGAGAATAAGGAAATGGCCGAAAAAAATGCTGAAGAGGCAGAGGCACTGAAGCGTAAGTATGACGAAAAGGTGACTGAGATCGAAAAGGAAGAGAAGAGAAGGCTTTCTGAGGCCAACAGGAAGGCTTCCGAGGAATACGACCGGATCGTCGAGGCTGCGAATACCCGTGCAGGCCAGATATTGGAGGATGCGGGAAGAAAGGCCGACATGGTGGCTGCCATACGTGACGCCGAACAGGAAAGAAAGATCGCAGACATCGTTTCTGCAGTGGCAAAGAAAATGGTGGCTGCAAAATCAGACGCGGAAACCGATAAGAATCTTATCGAAGAGTTTTTGAGCAAGGCGGGTGAAGAAGATGGCAGGTGATGCCACGGAAAAACTGAAAAGAGTGAAAGCCGAGCTCAGATATGTCACGTTGCCGGACGATTCCCAACTGGAGCGTATAAGGGAATTCATCCGGAAAAAATTTGATGCATCGGAGGTCAGGCTCAAGCTTACAGAGGATCCTTCCATTGGCGGAGGCTTTATTCTGACAGCCAGAGGGCTCATATATGACTGGAGTAATGCCGGAAGGACAGGCCAGTTCGAGAAGCTTATCGAGAGTGTTCTGAGGGAAACCCAGTACGACGAGAAGGATCTTCTGGACATTCTGAAGGCAGAGGTAAATGATTTTGAACTCCATGCCGAATCAAACGAGGTGGGGCGTGTTGATTTCGTCGGGGACGGGATTGCAGAGCTCAAGGGTATCGACCACGCAGAATATGGCGAGGTTGTAATATTTGATGATGGTACCAGAGGTATGGTCCAGAATATCGAGATCGATAAGGTGGGTTGTATCCTTTTCGGGCGGGAGCAGGATATAAGGGAAGGCATGAGAGCCGTCCGCACGCACAAGAGGGCCAGCATTCCAGTAGGTGATGATTTTCTAGGAAGAGTGATAAATGCATTAGGGGAACCTATTGACGGACTCGGGAAGATAAAGGCGGTGGGCCATCGTCCCATAGAGTTTCCTGCACCGGGTATAGTTGACAGAAAGTCTGTGGGTGTTCCTTTGGAAACGGGAATACTTGCCATAGATTCCATGTTTCCCATAGGACGGGGTCAGAGAGAGCTGATAATCGGAGACCGGCAGACCGGAAAGACTTCCATTGCAACAGATACCATTATCAATCAGAAGGGCAAAAACGTTAAGTGTGTGTATGTGGCTATTGGCCAGAAGGCTTCAACGGTTGCAAAGATCGTTTCAACCCTGAAAAAGGTTGGCGCCATGGAGTACACAATCGTTGTTTCCGCAACGGCCAGTGACCCGGCTCCTCTGCAGTATATAGCGCCTTATTCGGCAACGGCTATTGCAGAGCAGTTCATGTATAAGGGCGATGACGTACTGATAGTGTATGATGATCTGTCAAAGCATGCAGTTGCTTACCGGGCGATTTCCCTTCTTCTCGGGCGTCCTCCCGGAAGAGAGGCTTATCCCGGGGATGTTTTCTATCTGCATTCAAGGCTTCTGGAAAGATCCAGCAGACTTTCACCTGAACTCGGAGGAGGGTCTCTGACTGCACTTCCTGTTATTGAGACACAGGCAGGTGATGTGTCGGATTATATCCCTACGAATGTCATCTCCATAACCGATGGGCAGATATTCCTGGAAAGCGATCTCTTCTTTGAAGGACAGCGTCCGGCGGTCAATGTGGGTCTGTCTGTTTCCAGAGTGGGTGGTGCCGCCCAGAGCAAGGCTATGAAAAAAGCCGTGGGATCTCTGCGTATAGATCTGGCTCAGTACAGGGAAATGGCCGTTTTCACGCAGTTTTCATCCGATCTGGATCCTGCAACGAAAGCTATGCTTTCCCATGGAGAGGCGCTTATGGAGCTTTTGAAGCAGCCCCTGGAGCATCCGCTTTCCCTGGCAGAGCAGGTTATCTCTCTTGTAGCGGCGAATAATAAGCTTCTGGATGATATAGGGAAGAAAAAGGTCGGCGAATTCCAAAAGGGAATGTTGGAGTATATGGAAAAGATACATGGGGATATTGTCAGGACCATTGACCAGAGACAGATGCTGGACGAGGATCTGACGGAAAAGATAATTAACTGCGTCAAAGAGTTCAAAGACGGAAAATGGAAAGAAAAGTAAGGCACAGGTCTTATGGCGAATACCAAGGAGATAAAGGACAGGATAAACAGTATAAAGGAAACACAGAAGATCACCAATGCCATGTATCTCATTTCGTCTACTAAGCTCAGGAAGGCGAAGAAGGAGCTCGAGAATACAGAGCCGTACTTTTACGGTATGCAGGCTATGACGGAGCGTCTGAGCCGGCATGTTTCAGGGGTAAACAGTATTTACTTCAGGAATTATGATGATGACATTGAAAATGAGAGAACCGCAGGCTTTCTTGTCATCACCGCAGATAAAGGTCTTGCAGGTTCCTATAACCATAATGTACTGAAGCTTACCGAAGAAGAGATGTCAAAATACAAGAATTCCAAGCTCTTTGTGGTAGGAGAGCTCGGCAGGAAGTATTTTGAGAATAAGCATATTCCGATCGATGAGGAATTTCTGTATACAGCGCAGAACCCGACGCTTCACAGGTCGAGGGTTATTACCTTAAGACTGCTTGAATTATTTGAAACGGAGCAGATACAGGAGCTTTATATCGTTTATACCATAATGGTCAGCAGCGCGGAAATGCAGCCCATGCTTCACAGGCTGCTTCCCTTAAAGCAGGCATCGATAATGAATATCCCTGCAGATGTTTATCAGGAGGAATTCCAGCTTGTTCCTTCCCCTGAGGATGTAATAAAAGCGGTGGTTCCGAACTGTATAAACGGCTATATTTTCAGTGCATTGGTAGAGTCCTTCTGCTGTGAGCAGTCAGCCAGGATGAGCGCCATGCAGTCTGCAAATGACAGTGCGAATCAGATACTCCACACGCTGAATATCAGATATAACCGTGTACGGCAGGCAGCCATTACCCAGGAGATCACTGAGGTGTGCAGCGGTGCCAGGGCACAGAGACAAAGGAAAAAGAGAAGAGCATGAGACAAGCGGATACTGTCATCAGTGACGGAAAAATAATACAGGTCCTCGGACCGGTGGTGGATGTGGAATTTCCTGATAAGAGGAATCTGCCGTATATAAGGGATGCCCTGACAGTTGATAATAACGGAGTGACGGGCTTTATGGAGGTATCGCAGCATGTGGGTGACGGAGTTGTACGCTGTATAATGCTCACTGCCAGCGAGGGACTTCATAAGGATATGCCGGTCCATGATAACGGCGGCCCCATAAAGGTTCCCGTAGGTAAGCGCACCCTGGGCAGACTTTTCAATGTTTTCGGAGATACCATTGATCATGGAGAGGATATTAATGAGGGAGAGAAGTGGCTTATCCACAGGGAGCCGCCCAGATTTGAGGATCAGTCTCCGGTTCAGGAGATCCTGGAAACCGGTATCAAGGTCATAGATCTTCTGGCACCCTATTCCAAGGGAGGAAAGGTAGGGCTCTTCGGAGGAGCCGGCGTGGGAAAGACGGTTCTTATTCAGGAGCTTATAACCAATATTGCCACGGAGCACGGAGGATACTCGATATTTACCGGAGTCGGGGAACGTTCCCGTGAGGGAAACGACCTCTGGTCTGAAATGAGAGAATCCGGAGTTTTGGAAAAAACCGCACTTGTCTTCGGACAGATGAATGAACCGCCGGGAGCCAGAATGAGGGTTGCCGAGACCGGGCTTACCATGGCTGAGTATTTCAGAGATGTGGAACACAGGGATGTTCTTCTCTTTATCGACAATATCTTTAGATTTGTACAGGCGGGAAGCGAGGTTTCGGCTATGCTTGGCCGTATGCCATCGGCAGTTGGCTACCAGCCCACTCTTGCCAATGATATGGGAGAGCTGCAGGAAAGGATAGCCTCCACGAGAGAGGGTTCGGTCACAAGCATACAGGCGGTATACGTTCCCGCCGATGACCTTACGGATCCGGCACCGGCGACCACCTTTGCACATCTTGACGCTACAACTGTCCTTTCCAGAAAAATAGTGGAGCAGGGTATTTATCCGGCAGTTGACCCTCTGGAGTCCAGCTCCAGGATCCTGGAGCCCGAGATCGTTGGAGAGGATCATTACGATACCGCGTTGAAGGTTCAGCAGACTCTTCAGAAATACAAGGAGCTTCAGGATATCATTGCCATACTCGGTATGGAGGAGCTTTCGGAAGAGGATAAGCAGACGGTATTACGTGCAAGAAAAATCCAGAAATTCCTTTCACAGCCCTTCCATGTGGCGGAGAACTTTACCGGAACGCCGGGTAAATATGTGGAAGTTAAAGACACCATAAAGGGCTTTCAGGCTATCATCAACGGGGATGCCGATCATTATCCCGAGGAAGCGTTTTTCAATGTAGGAACCATAGAGGACGTGGCGGAGAAAGCGAAAAAGCTTTAATGAACAATACATTTTTTTTCAGGATAATCGCCAGTCACGGGATTATTTTTGAGGGAAAGATACAAACGGTCATTTTTAATACCATTGACGGTCAGTTGGAGATCCAGGCACATCACGAGGAGATGGTGATAGCAGTAGATCTGGGATCTCTCAGGTTTATGACGCCGGATTTCGAGTGGCACCGTTATGTAGTAGGTATCGGAACTGCACAGGTCGCAAATAACAGATGCACGGTTCTTGTGGATACCTGTGAGAGACCGGAGGACATAGACAGGAACAGGGCGAAGGCTGCCCTGGAGCGCGCAAAGGAACAGCTAAGGCAAAAGCATTCCATTGAGGAGTACAAAATGTCAAAGGCATCAATGGCCAGAGCGCTCACCAGGCTAAAGGAAACCTACAAGGACTGATATTTTCCGTATTGTTTTCCAAGAGTATGATCCGTTTCAGAAAGGAGAAGCCGGAGGGCTATGATTCAGGAAAAGATAATAGTACTTGATTTTGGCGGACAGTATAAGCAGCTCATTGCGAGAAGGGTTAGAGAGCAGAATGTGTACTGCGAGATCCATCCTTCATCCATCGGACTTAATAGATTAAAAGAGCTGTCACCGAAGGGCATCATTCTGACCGGCGGGCCGAACAGCGTTTATTCCCCGGAGTCACCTTCCTTTGACCCCGGGATATTTGATCTTGGGATTCCGGTTCTCGGTATCTGCTACGGCGCGCAGCTGATGGCGCATCTTTTGTGCGGAGTGGTAAAAACAGCTCCTGCCAGCGAGTACGGACATACTGATGTAAGCATAGATAAAGGCTCATCGCTTTTATTCAGGGATGTGGATACCGGGGCATCTGATGGTGCTGCTTCTGTCGTCACGGTATGGATGAGCCATACGGATTATATTGAGAAAGTACCTCAGGGTTTTGAGGTAACGGCACATACGCCCAATTGCCCTGTTGCAGCTATGGAGAATGAAGATAAGAAGCTGTATGCCCTTCAGCTGCATCCTGAGGTTGAGCATACCGAGCACGGATCAGAGATGATAAGGCGCTTTGTTATTGACGTTTGCGGCTGCAGCGGAAGCTGGAGGATGGCATCCTTTGCGGAGGAGACCATAAAAGAGCTTAGGGAGAAGATCGGCTCGGACCGTGTTCTTCTCGGTCTTTCCGGCGGTGTGGATTCCACGGTTACGGCGGTTCTTCTGTCAAAGGCTATCGGAAAGCAGCTATACTGTGTCTTTGTTGACCACGGTCTTATGAGAAAGAATGAAGGAGACGAGGTTGAAGCAGTCTTTGGTCCGGGTGGTCAGTTCGGGGATCTGAACTTTATCCGCGTGAATGCCGGTGACGACTATTTTTCGATGCTGAAGGGGGTCAGTGAACCGGAAACCAAGCGGAAGCTTATTGGTAATAAATTTGTGGAGATTTTCGGAAATGAGGCGAGGCGTCTTGCTGATGGAGGCGGCTTTAAGTATATGGCCCAGGGCACGATCTACCCGGATGTTGTGGAAAGCGGGATGGGCAAGGACGGAGCCGTAATAAAGTCACATCATAACGTAGGAGGGCTGCCCCGTGATCTTGTGGTGGAGCTTGGCTTTGATGAAAAGCCGGTTGAGCCTCTTCGCGCTCTTTTCAAGGATGAGGTCAGAAAGGTCGGACTTGAGCTCGGGATACCACGCGAGCTTGTGTACCGCCAGCCCTTCCCTGGTCCGGGACTCGGTATTCGTGTAGTCGGCGAGGTAACACCGGAGAAGGTACATATCGTTCAGGAAGCTGATGCAATTTACCGCGAGGAACTGACCCGCGCCGGCGTTGATACAGGCCGGGGCCAGTTTTTCGCTGCCCTCTCCAATATGCGTTCCGTAGGTGTAATGGGTGATTTCCGCACCTACGATTACGCAGTGGTTCTCCGCGGAGTCTTCACCTCTGATTTTATGACCGCCGAGGCCGCCGAGATCCCCTGGACGGTCCTCCAGACCTGCATGAACCGCATCATCAACGAGGTCAAGGGCGTAAACCGCGTCCTCTACGACCTTACAAGCAAACCCCCCGGAACGATTGAGCTCGAATAATGTACAGATTCGCAGAAAGCCAGTATTTATGCGGGTTTGAGGCAGGTCAAAATCTTTCGTGACAATAAAATGACAATATAAAGTCCCAAATCTGCTCTGCAGAGGGATGATATAAAACTTGTTCTCAGTTTACTGAGTGAACAAGTTTTTATCAGGTTTGCCCGCCATGGGCGGGCTCTAATGGGTGAAAGTCCCAAGTGCGCGTAGGCAACGACGAAGCACATAGCTGAACAGCAAGGGTGTCCGTCGCGAGGCGGAATCTGAAGGAAGCTGTAGGCAAACCCTTGGCCTGACGGACAGGAACCACATATAAGGCTGGGAAATACGGGTAAGTCTGCCTGAAGAGATGAAGCCCA
>CADCQV010000317.1 GCA_902803625.1 uncultured Lachnospiraceae bacterium | reverse complement strand
CCGTACATACTTTCCATTACCCTTCCTGCTTCGATAAAAGCATTCTCAACCGAATAGCCTGCGTTTAATGATGACTGAACCGCCATTATGGCCTCCCTGAATTCCAGGGAAAGCTCGTACTTTCTTTTTTCTATCAGGCTTTTTTTCACAAATTTGAAAAACACGGTTTCAACGGGAATAAGAAAGATGAGAAAGGCCACGGGGCTTTTATAGAATGTCCAGGATATCAGCCCGTCCGCCGCAGCTCCCAGAAGAAAATAGATCAGCTTCTCTCCGGCAGAAAATCTGTATTTATCATAGTTCAAATAAATCCTCCCCTTTCCAGCTTGTCTGTGGCGGTTAATTCCCCCTCTTTCTTCAGCTTCCTTCCGTCAAAGCCGTAAAGACTTTTATATGTGATCTCCCCATCCTCGTAGCCTGTGATCTCCACGATCTCCAGGACCTTCCGGCTCTTATCCCTAAGCCTCCCGAGATGCACGATAATGTCAACCGCTGAAGCGATCTGGCGTCTTATGGCCTGCAGAGGGAGCTCCATTCCGGCCATCAGAACCATCGTTTCCAGTCTTGACAGCATATCCTTTGCAGAATTGGCGTGTCCTGTTGAGAGGCTCCCGTCATGTCCCGTATTTGCAGCCTGCAGAAAATCAAAGGCCGCTCCGTCCCTGATCTCGCCGACTATGATACGGTCAGGCCGCATGCGGAGGGAGGATTTGATAAGATCTCTCATGGTGATGCTCTTACAGCCCTCCACATTTGCGTTTCTGGTTTCCAGGGTTACAAGGTTCGGTATTCCCTGGATCTGAAGCTCCGCAGAGTCCTCAATGGTTATTACCCTTGTTTCTTCCGGAATAAAGGATGAAAGTGCGTTTAGGAAGGTAGTCTTTCCGCTTCCGGTGCCGCCGGAAACAAAAATATTGTATCCGCTTATGACGAGCTTCCGCAGGAATTCCACAACCTCAGGCGTAATGGAACCGAATTTTATCAGATCCTCCATCCTTATCGGCTTCTCGGGAAAACGCCGTATCGTTATAACGGGACCGTTCAATGCCACGGGATTCATAACTATATTTACACGGGAGCCGTTTTCCAGTCTTGCATCGACTATCGGGGATGCCTCGTTCACTACCCTGTTTGATCCCGCTGCTATCTGCTGTATCACGTCGTTCAGGGTTTCCTTTGATTCGAAGCGCTTGTCCCAAAGAAACAATGCCCCGTCCCGCTCAACAAAGATATTCTCGGTACCGTTTACCATTATCTCCGTCACCCTCGGGTCGTCTATAAGGCTCTGTATCACGCCCTTTTTCCTTATGGAATCAAAGAGCTCCCGCATAAGCCTCCGCTTGTCCTCCAGGCTCAGGTACTCCTTTTTTCCTGCAGAGATAACAGCCCTGTTTATGATCTCCTCTATTTCTTCATCGCTGACCTCCCTCGACAGATCTATTTCCCTTAAGATAGCGTCGTGGAGCTCCTGTCTTATCTCCGATAGCTCCTTCATAGTCTTCTCACAAACTCTCCCATAGGCGAATCTGCCAGCGAGTACAGATTCCCGTTGAGCTCGCTCATAAACGGTATCCTTATCTCACGGGTCTTTTCCAGGATCCCTCCCCTCTCCATTATCCTGAGCATTGCCTCGTACTGCTCAAGCTTTGCCTTTGACACGGTATCCTCCCTGACCGGCATATAGATGATATTTGCCGCCTCTAAAATATCCAGAAATCCGCTCACGGAATCGGACAGATCCACAATGATCTTTGAGTAATCACAGCAGCAGAGCTCATTGAAGAGTATTACCCAGGCTTCACGGTTTACGGAGAGAATATCCAACGGCGATATGACCGGCGGTATATAGTCCAGAAGCCCTGCCTTTTCCACCATACTTGCCAGCTTGCAGGGGAAATTTCTCTTTTTCTGGTCTATGTAAAACAACAGATCCGAAAGATCACTCATATAGTTTTTCTGCAGAAGCTGGTTGAATCCGGAGAACTCCTCGAGGCTTACAAAAAGCGTCTTTTCTCTTTCCGAAAGTACCTCTCCGAGAGTGAAGGCGAAGGAAGTACGAAAGCTCCTCCTGATGGGGGAATAAACAGCTATTATCTCAGTATTTATGCTGTTTATGGTGCCTGCCTCGGCAAAGGGCTGCTCGGCGTAATAGCACATGACCTCCCGCATTATGTTTTCGGATGACTGATATTTGCAGATGGACTTATGTCCCCGGCTGTCCTTTGCAATGTCATTCTCCGAAAGTACCATCATTTCCCCGGTATCACAGGCCTCTATATCGTCATCCACGTCGTCCTCCGGGATCAGCAGGATATCAACGCTGTTTACCCTGATAAAATCCTTCAGAAGATCCTTGTCCGTAAATCCCTGGATCTCCAAAGGCACCGACCGGCTGTCACTCATATAGCTCATAAGCTTTGTAACGTATTCTTCATCCGGGTCAAATACCGCAAGTGTGTTTTTTTTCATATTTCCCCTTTCTGTAAGATCCTTCGCTTCGCTCAGGAAGACAGCTTATTTAGATCCTTCGCTTTGATACTCTTAATTCAAACTGAGGATGATCCCCATACTGACAGGCAATGACATCGGGATACTCACACCCTTCAGCCTGCCGCTCTTTAGCGCATAATACGCAAGTATTACAAGGCTGAAAGCCGTTGTCGGGATCAGTGATCTCCTTATCACCTCGTGTCCCGCGTATACAGCCGCCGCCATTATGAATTTGATGTCCCCGGCTCCCAGATATCCTCCCGCGTAAAAAGTAAACAGCAGGATAAATACCGCGAAGGCCGTAAGTATTCCGTCCGCCGCTCCTCTGACCCCTCTTTCCAGAAAGGCAGAGGCAAGACCAAGTAAAAATCCGAAAATAATATGGAAATTGTCAATGTAACGTGCTTTCAGATCTGTTAAGGATGCGGCGACGAGGAAAAGGAAAAGAACGGGTCTTCCCATTTCGTCCTCCGTAAAACAGATATTTGTAAAAAAGAATTTCTGCCGAAACGGCAATTACGAACTTAAGATAAAACGAAAAACTGAAATTTAAGAACGTGAAATGGATAATACACTAATCGGGCCGGTTTGTCCAGCCCGAATTTTGTATTTTTATCAGAACAATCCCGGATAACAATCCCGGGCACCATAACAGTTAACCCTCGTCATCCTGATTTCCCGATCGGTGAGAAGAATAAGATTCTTCGGGCTTCGCCCTCAGAATGACAAAGTCGAAGGAAGCTTATAGTTTTTTCAATGGTGAACTGTTACCGGAAAACATATTCTGTCAGCTGCTGAACATATAGGCAACCGTTATCTTACCGTCCTCTACATGACTTGCGATTCCTATCCTCGTGAACTGATCAAATACCATATTGTCGTAGTGCTCCGGCGACTCCACAAGATTATCAAACATTATCTTCGCAGCCTCCGTCACATCCTCTGTATCGATAATATTGGACAGGTTTTCACCCCTCCATCTGTCAGCGGGGATCATCTCAACTCCCTGCTCCCCGTTGGGTCTGGTGTGGCTCCACTCGTCGGACGCCTCGTCGGAACGGATATTTGCAATGGATATCAGGCTGCTGTCTATCTTCAAAGGCTGCAGCCCCAGGGATTCCCTCAGATCATTGATATTTTGAAGCATACTATTATTAAGCGCATTCGTGTCTACCGCAGCAAACACATT
>CADCQV010000316.1 GCA_902803625.1 uncultured Lachnospiraceae bacterium | reverse complement strand
TTGACCAGTGGTTGACTAAGTGTCGAGTAGCAGTATTTGGGTTTAGGGCCTTGGATATGGTTCGATTCCCATCACCTGCTTCGCTATAAACACCCGTAAACACTAGGTTTGCGGGTGTTTTTTTATTGCTAGGACAGTTGAATTATTTTGAATTATCCCAAAACAGAGCGTATTGGGTCGTCTGCATAGATGGTCTTATCCGACAAGTCGACATCGTTCTTCTGCAGTGCGCGCAATTCACCTATCCGGATGTCAAGGCAGAACATCAACTCAATTGCCTTACTGTATACGGTAGGCTTCATCTTTCCGCAGACTTCAAGTATCTTCTTTTTGTCGATTGGCGAATATACACCTTTCCATTTGTCTGTTTGCGCCGCAAACTTTAATCGGTTTGTGGAAATAAGACTTGTGCAACATGTATAAGAAACATTTTTTTGAAACATCTGTATTGACAGAAATGCATAATGGAGTTAAAGTATTAACAGAGTTAAGCAATTAACTCAATAAATAAATTAACATAATTAAAGCAAACCATGCGGAGATAAGAATGAGCAGTAAACAGGCAATCGGAAATAACAACAGTGATCTCACGGAAATGAACAGATCCCTGATAGTAAAGATCCTTCAGCAGAGGGAGGTTTGCTCCAGGGCGGAGATTGCAAAGATCACCGGACTGACCCAGGCTTCGATCACGAAGATCGTGGCAGTACTCATGGAAATGGGCATCGTGACAGAAGTCGGAGTCATAAAGGGAAACGGAAACAGACGCTCCATAGGTCTCAGACTCAATGCGGAGGAAAAACAGGTAATAGGGGTTAAGTTTTCGAGGCACATGTTTGCGGTGGGAGTCTTTGACATATCAGGAAAGCATTACACCATGAGAGAAACAGAATTCAAACTCGAGGACGATACAAGGGCCGTCATTCGGGAGATGAAAAAGCAGATAAATGAGACCCTTAAGAAATATCCCAATGTACTGGCAATAGGCCTGGCACTCCCGGGACCCTACCTTCGGGAAGAAGGAAGGATAGCGATGGTGACCAGTATGCCGAAATGGCATGACATAAACTTCATAGATGAGTTCAAACAGGAATTTGACAAGCCTCTTTTCATAGAGCAGGATGCAAACGCCGGAGCTCTGGCGGAGTGGTGGTTTGGAAATCACGGAAGACCTTTGAACACCCTTGCCTATCTTCTGGCGGGAGAAGGAGTTGGATCCGGAATAGTCGAAAATGACAGTCTGCTGCTTGGAATGCAGGGAGTAGCCAGTGAGATCGGACACATAAGTATCGATGTAAAAGGAAAAAAGTGCGAATGCGGAAACCGCGGCTGTTTGGAACTCTACTGTTCGGCATCGGCAATGCTTAAAAGAGCGGAAGAGGAAATGCCTGAGCTTGGAAAAAAGAAATACAAAAACAGAGCCGAGGAATGCAGCGCGATCTTTAAGGAAGCAGACAAAGGAAATAAAAAAGCGATAAAGCTTGTGGAAGAGATCGGAGAGTACCTTGGATACGGATGTGTGACCCTGATCAACGCATACAATCCGGATATCATAGTGATAGGGGACATCATGGCACAGGGAGGCGACCTTCTGTTAAACAAAGTCAAGGAAGTGGTCAGCAAAAGAGTGATACCCGAGATGTATGAGAAGTTAAAGATTAAGATATCGTCACTTTCGGTGGATCCCACATTATACGGGGCGGCTGCGATAGCGACGGACAGACTTTTGAGAAAACCGAGTGAATATCTGAAGACGAATTAATGAACGAAAGATAAGGACTGAAGAAAGGGAGGAGGTCAGAAGAGTATGGAGAATAACCCATTTATCCTGCAGATGGAAAAGATCACAAAGCAGTTTCCGGGAGTAAAAGCGCTTGATAGTGTCACTCTCGAGGTGAAAAGGGGTACTATCCACGCGATCTGCGGAGAAAACGGAGCAGGAAAATCAACACTCATGAAGGTTTTATCCGGAGTGTATCCTTACGGAACATACGAAGGAAAGATCATCTTCATGGGACAGGAGATGAAATTTAAGAATATCAAAGAATCCGAAAGTGCCGGGATCGGTATCATACATCAGGAGCTTACGATGATACCGGAGCTGTCGGTGACAGAGAATATCTTTGTCGGAAACGAGCTTACAAAGCACGGGCTTGTCGACTGGGACGAGGAGAGACGCAGGACCAGGGAGATACTTAAAAGAGTAGGTCTTTCAATAGATCCGGACACACTCATAAAGCATCTTGGAGTGGGACAGCAGCAGCTGGTTGAGATAGCGAAAGCCTTATCCAAAAATGTCAAACTGCTGATTCTCGACGAACCTACGTCGGCACTCAATGAGGACGATTCGGAGAATCTCCTTAATCTTATGAGGGAACTGAAGGAAAACGACATCACCTGTATCATGATATCCCACAAACTTAATGAGATAGCTGAGATATCGGATTCGGTCACGGTGATCCGCGACGGGCATACGGTGGAAAGCTACGAGGTTGAAGCCGGCAGGGTGGATGAAGACAAGATAATCCGGGCGATGGTAGGAAGATCCATAGAAAACCGTTATCCCGAGCACGAATCCCATCCGGGAGAGATCATTTTCGAAGTGACGGACTGGAATGTCGAGGATCCCGAGGTTGAAGGGAGAATGGTATGCAAGGGTTCAAGCTTTAACGTAAGAGCGGGAGAGATAGTGGGTTTTGCGGGACTCATGGGAGCCGGAAGAACAGAGCTTATGAGATCCATTTTCGGACATAATTATGGGATCTTCAGAGGCGGAACCATAAAGATACGAGGAAAAGAAGTAAAACTGAATTCGGTGGAAGCCGCCATTAAAAACGGTATAGCCTATGTACCCGAAGACAGAAAGAATCTGGGGCTCAATCTTCTGGACAGTATAAGACAGACGATCGTTTCGGCAAACCTGGACGGGATCACAAAGAAAGGTCTGCTCGATTTTAACGAAGAACTGAAGGCGGCAGAGAAGTACAGGGAATCCGTACGTATCAAGACACAGAGCGTAAATGTCGGAGTGAATACACTATCCGGCGGAAATCAGCAGAAGGTGGTGCTGTCCAAGTGGATGTTCACCAATCCGGAGATCCTGATCCTGGATGAGCCTACAAGAGGAATAGACGTTGGTGCGAAATACGAGATCTACAAGCTGATCCATGAGCTCGCGGATCAGGGTAAGGCAGTGATACTTATATCATCAGAACTTCCGGAACTGCTCGGAATGGCTGACAGGATATATACGATATTCGAGGGAAGTATCACCGGAGAAGTTTCAGGAAACGAAGCAAGTCAGGAGTCACTCATGAAAAAGATGACGGCCACTGCGGGAAATTGAGTAAATATCAGAAAGGATGGGTTGAAAAATGAAACGGGTTAAACAGGTATTGGGCGGAGATTTACGCCAATATACGATGGTAGTGGCATTAGTGCTTCTGATTGCAATATTCAATATCATATCAGGCGGAAGGATGCTGACATCATCAAACTTCCAGAATCTTCTGGCAGGTAACGCATACGTACTGGTGCTCGCATTAGGCATGCTCATGGTAATAGTCATAGGACAGATCGATCTGTCTGTGGGATCGGTAGCAGGTTTTGCGGGAATGGTCATGGCCATAGCGGCAAAAGAGCTTAATCTGCCCTGGTGGGTTGCAGTGCTGATAGCGCTTGGCATAGGGATTGCGGCAGGAGCGTGGCACGGATTTTTCCTGTCAAAACTCGGGATCCCCGGATTCATCACCACACTGGGCGGTATGATGATCTTCAGAGGAGGGGTCATATGGATATCAAAGTCAATATCGGTGCCTGCACCGGTGGAACTCAAGTGGTTCGGATCGGGATACCTGCCCGAATGGGGACCTGCTTTTACCGGAATGAACAATTCCACACTGCTTTTGGGACTTATCGGTATAGCAGCATTCATCTTTGTCCAGTTTCGCAAGTATAAGGGCTCGAAGGAAGAAAATCCTTTATGGGCGGTCGTCGTGAGGATCTGTCTGGTGAGCGTGATAATAGCCTACTTCACATGGCTGTACGGATCAGGAAGAGTAGGAACATCCTTCCCCGTACCCGGACTCATCCTGCTGATACTTATTATAATCTACCACACCATAACCCAGCGTACGAAATTCGGAAGAAATGTGTATGCGGTAGGAGGAAACAAGAATGCGGCAGCGCTCTCCGGTGTAAATGTTCAGAGGACGTATTTCCTTACAATGATGAACATGTCATTCCTTGCAGCGGTAGCAGGCATCCTGTTCGTGGGAAGATCTACGGCAGCCGGACCGGCAGACGGTACCTCCTGGGAGATGGACGCCATCGCATCGGTATTCATCGGAGGAGCGGCTGTTTCAGGCGGCGTAGGAACGATAATGGCTACTATGGTCGGTGGTCTGGTGATGGCAGTTCTTAATAACGGACTGATGCTCATGGGAGTCGGAGCTGACCGTACACAGGTCATAAAAGGATTTGTCCTTCTTGCGGCAGTTGCGTTTGATGTATACAGCAAGAAATCCGGCAGAAGATAAATATAACGATGGCAAGCCAACGTAAATCAGGGAAAAGGTTGGCATGACATAAAAACAAATGTAATGCAAAAAGAAAGAGAGGAACGAAAATGAAAAAGAAGATCATCGCAGTGTTGATGGCAGCAGCAATGATGAGCGTGTGTGTAACCGGATGCGGAGGCAGAGAGGGTGCCGCAGAGAGTGCCCCTGCACCTGCAACTGAGGCAGCAGCGGAGGAAGCGGCACCGGCGGAAGAGGCTGCACCCGCAGCGGAGGAAGCAGCACCTGCAGAGGCAGCGGATACAAGCGCATCAGCGGGAGAGGGCTTTGAAGACGGAGCAACCATAGGCGTATCACTTCCCTGGCTTGGAACCCAGAACTGGAAAGAGGCAGAGACCATGTTCAAAGAGCAGCTTGCAGCGGCAGGATACAATCCTATAGTTCAGGCTGCAGACCAGAAGGTGCCTCAGCAGCAGCAGCAGATCGAATCAATGATAGAGAACGGTGCCAAGGTTATAGTAGTGGGACCTGTAGACGGAACACAGCTTGGTGCGGTGCTTGAGCAGGCAAAGGATGCAGGCATATATGTAATAGGCTATGACAGACTTCTTGAGAACACAACAGGTGTAGACGGTGTAGTACAGTTCGGCAGCGTAAAGACAGGTGAACTTCAGGCTCAGGCACTTCTTGAGGGACTTGAGAAGGTAAAGGGTGAAGGACCTTACAATATCGAACTTTTCGGCGGCGGCCCTGCAGATCCTAATGCGCCCAACTTCTTCAACGGTGCTATGTCGGTTCTCCAGCCCAAGATCGATGACGGAACACTTGTAGTAGTATCAGGACAGACAGATTTCACACAGTGCGCTACAGTTGACTGGGACAATGCGAAGGCACAGTCAAGGATGGATTCACTTCTTTCAGGATTCTATTCCGACAAGGAGATCCACGGAGTGCTTTCACCCAACGACGGAATCGCCAGAGCTATCATCACTTCCTGTGAAAATGCGGGTCAGGAGATCCCTGTTGTATCAGGACTTGATGCAGAGAACGAGTCAGTTGAATGGGTATGGTCGGGAAGACAGTATTCAACAGTTGCAAAGCCCACCGACGCACTCGTGGCAAAGACTATCGAAATCATCAATTCACTTAAGGATGGCAAGGGAATGCCTGCTACAGACGTAACTGCGGACAACGGAGTAAAGGATGTGGATATATATGAGCTTCCTCCCGTAGTAGTTACCAAGGATAATGCAAAGGAAGTATTTGCGAACGATCCCGGTCGTATGGAACTCCTTAAGTAAAGACGGTAACGCTTGATAAGATCATAAAGAAAGCCGATATGAGGGCAGAGGAGGACTCCTTCTGCCCTCAAAGGCTTTATGCTTTAATATGGGCTTAAGGATATAGCCGGAGCTGATCGTTAAGGATTATAACTAAAAACGGAAATGAGGTATGAGACAGTGGATAAAAGATATGATGTGACGGGACTTGGGGAATTACTGATAGATATGACACAGAATGCCGTATCCGAGCAGGGGAATGCACTGTATGAGGCAAATCCCGGCGGAGCGCCCTGCAACGTTCTGGCGATCCTTAAAAAGCTCGGTCACAGAGTTGCCTTCATAGGAAAGGTCGGAGATGATATTTTCGGACATGAGCTGAAAGACGTGCTTGACGAGCTGGGGATAGAGTCAAAGGGACTTATAACGGACAGTGAAGCACGCACCACACTTGCCTTTGTAAAAACCTTTGAGGACGGGGACAGGGATTTCTCCTTTTATCGTAATCCCGGCGCGGACATGCTCTTGAAAAGGGATGAGATAGATACTTCCATGCTTAAGGATACGCGTATCTTTCATTTCGGGACTCTGTCCATGACCCATCCCGATGTCAGGGAGGCAACCCTCTATGCAGTGGATGAGGCGAAAAAAGCAGGGGCACTCATATCATTTGATCCCAATCTCAGAGAGCCTCTCTGGGACAGTCTGGAAAATGCAAAAAAACAGGTTGAAAACGGACTTGATAAATGTGACATCTTAAAGATCTCGGACAATGAGATACAGTGGCTTACCGGAGAAGATGATTTTATCAGGGGAATAGACAAAATATACGAAAAATATGCCATACGGCTAATAACGCTTTCCATGGGAAAGAGCGGAAGTATGGCATTCTATAAAAAGGATACTTCAAAAACCGAGTACATAACGGCCTTTGCCGAGCCTTTTTTAAGAGAGGATACCATCGAGACTACAGGTGCCGGGGATACCTTCGGAGGATGCATCCTTCATCATGTACTGGAAAAAGGACTGGATGATCTGAAGGAAGAGGACTTAAAAGAAATGCTTGTCTTTGCAAATGCCGCGGCATCCATCATTACCACCAGAAGAGGGGCATTAAGAGTGATGCCTGAGAGAAGTGAGATAGAGGAGCTTATAAAGTAAGGAACTTTCGTATAATGGTTTTTGCTGAAAATCCAAAGAAATTCCAGAGGGGCAGCGGATTAAAGTATGAGGATTGGAAGTGAACCGTACCAAAACCGTACCAAGAAAAAGACAATGCCCCGAAGCCTCCTTTCTATGCGGTTTTACGGGCACTAACAATATTCGATTCCCATCGCCTGCTTTACCACATTATATC
>CADCQV010000315.1 GCA_902803625.1 uncultured Lachnospiraceae bacterium | reverse complement strand
CAATGGAAATTGATGTAAGGAGGATATTATGACTACAATCAACAGATCAGCACTCTATGTAAAGGAGCTCTGCTATGTCGCGTTCTTTACGGCAATGATCGCCGTTCTGGCGCAGATCAGCATTCCTCTTCCCGGCGGCGTACCCCTGACCCTTCAGACCTTTGCAGTTCCTCTGGCGGGACTGGTGCTGGGTCCGAAAAAAGGCACCCTTGCCACTCTTATATACATACTTCTCGGTGCTGTAGGTGTTCCGGTCTTTGCCAATTTCTCCGGCGGCCTGGGTATCGTCCTCGGTATGACCGGCGGCTTCATTATTTCCTTTCCTTTGATGGCGTTTCTGGCTGGACTTGGGGTAAAGAAAAGTGTGAAGAGTCCCCTTCTCTGGATATATCTCCTGCTTGGTGCAGCTGCAAACTATGTGATTGGCACGGTATGGTTTATGATAGTTGCAGACAGCTCGCTGTATGCGGCTCTCGCAGCCTGCGTGATCCCCTTCATTCCCACCGCCATATTGAAGATCATTATGGCTGGCACCTTCGGCCCTATGCTCAGAGGAGTTCTGGTGAGATCGGGCCTCTTATAAAACAGCTTTCATTCGCACAAAGTACGGCCCAGAGCAGATGCTCCGGGCTGTTTTTCTTATTTACGTTTTTCATCTGTAGATAATGACATCATTATACTTTATTCTGGTGGTCTCCAGGGGAACTATGGCCTCACCGTCACGCACGATAAGCACAACACGCACCGGCAGTGCACCGGCCTCCTTACCCTTATAACCGCTGTCACCCTCTATCCTCATACTCCTTACACTGTCCTCATTCTGTCCGCCCTGATATTTCGTATACTGCTCCACGAAGCCTGCGGATATTATACCCGTAGGGATGGCCACGGCTCCCACTCCCAGAAAGGTTATGCACATTCCCATGATCTTTCCCGCTATGGTCACGGGATAAACATCACCGTATCCCACTGTAAAAATGGTTGCGACACTGTACCATATTCCGGACAGTGCGTTTTTGAACACCTCCGGCTGGGCCGTATGCTCGGCATTATACATACAGAGGGATGAAGCAAGTACCAGCACCCAGATGATAAAGAGGGAGGATATCAGCTGATTACGTTTCTCATAGATTACAGAGGTTATAACATTAAAAGAATCATAAGCGGAATTTATGCGGAAAAGATGGAAGATCCTCGCAACCCGGAGGAACCTGAAGGCTATGAAGCCGCCCAGGAAAAATAAGGGCAGTATTGTGAAAAGATCGATTATGCCGTCAAAGGAAAACAGAAATCTTACCACCGACCTTATTCCCTTTTCCCCGTAGATATACTCGCATGTCCAGATACGCGCCGCATATTCCAGACAGAATATAAAGACCGTAACATATTCCACCCCGTAAAAAAGCGGAAAAAACTCTGAAAGCGGTTCAAAGGTAAGAAGTATCAGGGAAAGAATATTTAAGAGTATGGTTGTAACGATAAAAAGGTCGAAAAGCCTGCTTGGCACATCCCCGGTCTGCCCTATCTGGATAATATCGAAGATTCTTTTTTTATCAGGAAATTTGAAAGGCTCCTTCATCCCATTATCCTTCCAGTACGGACAGCAGCCTCTGATTCAGCACACAGTATTTGCTGAGGAGAAGCTCCATCTTCTGAATATCACCCTGTCTCTCCGGCCCGAGATATACAGGGAAAAAGGATTCCCACAGCCTTCCGCAGAGCTCGCCGGAGATCTTGAAACGGCTGCTGCAGTACATATGATTGGTCTTTTCCATCATCACAAGCTCGGAGTACAGTCCCTGCAGATCAAAAAGGATATTTCCGTAGGAGGATCCCGCCATGTCCATTAAGAACATCTCGCCGTCATAGAGCACCACATTTCCTGGGTTGATATTTCCATGTATAAAACAGTTATCATCAGGCGTATTCTCGATCAATTCAAGCAATCTGATCTTTTCCTCCCTGCTTATCCATCCCTCGGCTGCCCTGAGCCATCCCCGGTATCTCTCCTTTATATCCGGAAAATGTCCGTTTGTGACCCTTACTGAATGTACCTCCTTCAGAAATTCCGCAAAGCTCCTTGCATAAGTCTCCGTTTTCTCAGGGTTCTTCTGTATTGCCTGAGCCAGAGTTACGGCTCCTACCGCCTCATATACTATCCCGTAGCAGTCCCCCACCATTACAACATCAAAGGGTATGGCCGTCGGAACACCGCATACCATTGCGGCATGCCCCGCATCCCTTTCCTTTTTTATATCCTTTATGCGGACACCCTTATTGAAGACCTTCACCATATTATCATCCTGCAGGCGGTATATGACACCGTTGATACTGCGGTTCAGGATATCCCGGCTGCTCAAGGTCAGCGTCCGCATCTTTCTGCTTATCTCAAACATATCCTCAAAGCCCGCCACGGATAATATGTCAAATACCGTATCCGATACATTGATTATGGAAATCTCCATATTGGTTCTTTTCCGGATCTTTAAGAAAACCCTTAGTCCGGCACTAGAAAGATATGTAAGCTCCTTTGCATCAAGAAGAAGCTCCTGTCTATCCATATTTTTGGAGATTATCCTTGTCATCTCCTCTTCGGCCGAGGCTGCGTTAGCGGAATCCAGCTTTCCCTCAAGCACTATCTTCAAAACATTTCCGCTTACGGTATTTCTCATATTCCGTCGAACCCGTTCCTTTCCCTAAACCGTGTTTTCCCTGATCATTTTCATGTCATCTATTATAATCGGTCTTAGGTAAAATTCCAAATGCCGGCAGCATCTTATTCCCCGGCACTGAACCTTAGCACATTCCAGCTTAAGGGTCCGGTCTTTATCACTGCTTTTCCATCGGAAACCTTTGGCGGCGCTGTCTCGAAGGGCACCACATTGAATGGCGATTCCTCGGTATTCACGGCCTTCACATTATCATTATGCATTATGATATGTGAAGCGCCTGAAAGAGTCCCGAAAGAACGAAGATCCACCTGAACCTCGTATTCCTCACTCATATCCCGGTTCACCATAAATATTGTTACGCTTCCATCCTGATCCATGGTAGCCACTGCGTCAATATAGGGCACATCATCATAATCGCTGCATGAATAAACGGGGCTGTCGACCAAAGTCTTAAGTGCGGTTCCCCGTCCGAATCTCGAAGCATGCATAAAGGGATAGTAGATTGTCTGAGCCCAGGCGCCTCCGTTATTCCTTGTCATTATCGGGGCAATGACATTAACGAGCTGTGCAAGGCAGGCAACCTTTACCCTGTCGGCATTCCTTAAAAGGGTTATCAGCATTAAGCCGACAAGCAGTGCATCCTCGAAATTATATACATCCTCCAGGAGAGGAAGAGCTCTGTTCCATTTATCCTGCTTCCAGATCTCCTGATCCTGTTCCTTTGAATGATACCATACGTTCCATTCATCAAATGAGAGATTCACCACATGCTTACTGTGCTTCTTACCCTTCACCGCATCACAGATCGAAACCACGCTCCTTATAAAATCGTCCATATCCATGGTGCGGGCAAGGAAGCCCGGTGTATCACCGGTGGGGTTCTCATAATACCTGTGGAGAGATACATAGTCCACGTTCTCGTAACACTCGTCAAGCATTGTATACTCCCAGCTTCCGAAGGTGGGCATTTCTGAAGACGAAGAGCCACAGGCAACAAGCTCTATGGTGGGATCCACCCACTTCATCATCTTCGCGGCTTCATTTGCGACCCTTCCGTATTCTTTCGCGGTTTTCTGTCCCATCTGCCAGGGACCGTCCATTTCATTTCCCAGGCACCAGAGCTTTATCCCGAAGGGTTCCTTTCTCCCGTTTAATATACGCATATCCGAAAACTTGCTGCCGGAAGGGTGGTTTGCATACTCTACTATATTCCTTGCCTCCTCCGGTCCCCGGCATCCCAGGTTTATCGCATACATGATATCGCTGTCTGCCTTCTTTGCCCAGTCAGCGAATTCATGGAGACCGACCTCATTGGTCTCCGTTGTAAACCAGGCAAGATCCAGTCTCTTCGGACGCTTCTCCTTTGGTCCCACGCTGTCCTCCCAGTTAAAGCCCGATACAAAATTGCCGCCCGGATAACGTACCATAGGGACACCAAGCTCCGATACAAGCTTTATAACGTCCTTTCTGAAGCCGTTTTCATCTGCCTCCGGATGACCCGGCTCATAAATCCCACCGTATACGGCCCGTCCAAGGTGCTCTATGAAGGAGCTATATATCCTTTCATCTATCTCTCCTATGATAAAATCCTTATCCAAAATGATCCCGGCTTTTTTCATGCTGATCCTCCTAATTATGAAAAGATCCTTCGCTTACGCTCAGGATGACATATCCTTCGGGCTGTTCTTTGTATATACAGATTGTCCGTAGACGATTCCGGCCGGCATAAGGGCGGCCTCACCATCTACGGACATACTTTCGGTTATTTCCCCCAGGATGTCAAGGTTCGCTTGCAATACGCAAACACATAAGCACTCAGCCCTTTCTGTAGGGTGTATCCTCTAAGGGCAGGCTCTGACGGAACTTTCCGTCATACTTATAATACGCACCCGCACAGGCAGGAGCGGTGGGGATCATGCACAGTTCCCCGCAGCCCTTTGCTCCAAGTGAGTAAGGAAGCTTATCCTCCTCCTTCGGCTCGCAGAGTATGACATCAAGCTCCGGTGCGGCATCGGAACGCATTATTCCTATGGTTCCGAATTTACTCTTCATTTCGCCCTCTTCGATCTCTACCTTTTCCGTTACACCGTAGCCTATACCCATTACCATTCCGCCTTCTATCTGTCCCTCAACGGACTGGATATTCACAGGAGTGCCCACATCGAAGGCAGACACAGCCTTTGTGATCTTTCCATCATCATCAAGGACAATGACCTGGGCTCCGTATGAATAGGAGATGTGGCTTACAGGATTTTCCTTTATGGCTCCCAGAGGGTCTGTAATGGCCGAAAATTCAGCGAAGAATTCCTTCCCTTCAAGCTCCTTAAGTGTCTTTCCCTCAAGAGCAGCCTTCAGCTTCTCGCCCACTCTTCTCGCTGCCTCTCCGGTCATAACCGTCTGGCGCGAAGCGGTGGAGGTCCCGGCGTCCGGGGTACGTACTGTATCCGCGGCCTCGAAAACAAAGAGTCCGGGAGAGAGCTCCGTCACATGACAGATCTCCGTAAGCACCATCTGGCCTATGCCCTGTCCCATACAGGATGCGGAGGTACGGATATGGATCTTTCCATCCTCCACGCTTAAGAGTACACGGCCTATATCCTTCTTTCCCATTCCGGTTCCGGAGTTCTTGAAGCCGCAGGCAATGCCTGCATACTTATTTCCGTAGTAAACGTCCTTCACAGCATCGAGACAGGCTGCCATATTCGTATTGGGATCCGCGCTCTGCCCGTTTGGAAGGATATCTCCGGGCTTTATCACATTCCTTCTCCGGAATTCGAAAGGATCTATCCCCACCATTTCCGCAAGAAGATTTATGTTCATTTCCGTGGCAAAGCAGCTCTGGGTAACACCGAAGCCTCTGAATGCACCGGAGGGCACATTATTCGTGTAAACCGACATGCCGAAGATGTCGATATTCTGGTAGTTATAGGGACCTGCCGCATGAGTGCAGGCACGGTGGAGCACAGGGCCTCCAAGAGACGCATAGGCTCCGGTATCCGCGATGATGATCCCCTTCATTCCGGTAAGTATTCCGTTCTCATCACAGGCTGTGGTAAATTCCATCTCCATAGGATGTCGCTTTACGTGATAGGCAAGGGACTCCTGACGGGTGTACCTGATCTTTACCGGTTTCTTCGTGATGTATGCCATAAGGGCTGCGTACTGCTGGACGGACATATCCTCCTTGCCGCCGAAGCCTCCTCCCACAAGGGGAGCGTGACAGTGCACCTTCTCAGCCGGTATCTTGAGCATTGTGGAGCACTCCCTCTGCACATCATAGATTGACTGGCTGGTGGTATAGATCAGAAGCCCGTCATCCCCCTCGGGCATGGCTACACAGCACTCCGGCTCCATAAAGCCATGCTCCTGCCATGAGGTCTTGTACTTCCTGGTCACAACATACTTCGAGTTCTTTATTGCTTCGTCCGCATTTCCACGTACAAGATTTGCACGGCTCATAATGTTGCCGTCCGGGTGGATCAGAGGGGCATCACCCGGAAGTGCCTCGTATGGACTTGTAATGGGCTTTAACGGCGTATAATCCACCTCAACAAGAGAGGCGATCTCATCCATCTTGTCCTTTTTATCTGTGGCGATAAGGGCGATCACATTTCCCATATAGCGGGTTATGTCCCCGACACCCATCATAACGTCCCAGTCCTGCTTTATATGACCGATCTTATTACAGGGCACATCATCCTTTGTAAGTACCTCCACGCAGTCAGGATGCTCCATTGCTTTCGTAACATCCACCCGGTCTATACGTGCCCTGGGATACTTTGAAAAAACAGGCTTCACATAGAGCATCCCGTCGAAATAGAGGTCATCGGCATATAAGCCGCTTCCGTTGACCTTTTCAGCTGCATCTATGCGCTTTGCATGCTCATTCATATGGAGCTTCTCCGGAGGCTCCGGGATCTCCCTCTTCTCACGGAAGAATAAAGCTGCCATGAGTATGGCATCCTCTATCTTTTTGTAGCCCGTACAGCGGCAGAGATTTCCCTTAATGGCCGCCTTTACATCCTTACGTGTAGGGTTCAGGTTTTCGTCAAGAAGGCTCTTTGCGGAAATGATCATTCCGGGAATACAGAAACCGCACTGTACCGCTCCTGCTTCAGCGAAGCAGTGTTCATAGACCTTCATCTCTTCCGGGTCGATGCCTTCCACGGTAAGCACCTTCTTTCCCTCAAGCTTACTTAAGGGAATGACACAGGCCTTCGTCTTCTTCCCGTCCACCAGTACCGTGCAGGTTCCGCATACTCCCTCACTGCAGCCGTCCTTTGCCGCCGTGAGCCGGAGATCGTCACGAAGAAAACGGAGGAGCTTTTTATCATGTGCCGACTCATAGTCTTTGCCGTTAATATTTACTTTATACATTAATTATCTCCTCTATTAAAGCTGTTTTTCACGCATCTATTCAGAACCCTTCGGATTCTGAATAGATACTTTTTCACTACTATTGCGGGGCAATACGTGCCCGAAAAACGGTGCTGCGCGGCAGTGCTCCGCAAAAGATCCTTCGCTAACGCTCAGGATGACACCGGGGCAGTGCCCCGCAATGCATCTCAGATCCCGTTCTTTGTAAGAAACTCCTTAAGGAGATTCATGCAGACACTCTTACGGTATTCTGCGCTTACACGGCCCCTGGTAAGCACCATCCGCTCAGCATAGGCCTTTAAGTACTCATCCTTATATGCCTTCGCTTCATCTATGGTCTTGCCGATAAGCTTCTCCTCAATATCCTTAAAACGGAGCACCGTATCCGAAACAGCACCGAATGCTGCAGCGGCCTTCACTATCCTTCCGTTCTCCGTCCCGAAGACTCCCGCAAAGGAGATCCTTGATATCGCCAAGGCATTCCGCCCTCCCACCTTTTCGTAGCTATAGTTATCTATCCCCTTCTTCGGGATAAGAATTTCCTTTATCAGCTCGTCACTTTTGAGATCCAGCTTCTTTCTTCCGAGATAGAACTTATCAACGTCCACGATCCGCTCGCCCTTTTCAGATGCAAGGCAGAGCTTTGAATCGGTAACAAACTCGATAAGCACCGAATCCGCCTTTGCGGAGCCGTTCCCTAAGTTTCCTCCGAAGGTTCCCGCATTACGGATGGCGGGTGCTGCTATACGTGACACGGCTTCCTTCATAAGCTTTGGTACGTCATTATTTTCCAGAGCCTCCGTAAATGTGACTCCCGCACCTATGCGGACATACTCATCATCCACGCTGATCTTCTTAAGCTCGGGAACCTTGTTTATAAAGAGGTATTCCACATCCTTACGGTTTTCAACCATCAGATCCGTACCGCCGGCATAGGGCACAACATCTTTCTCTGCGCGGATCTTAAGCGCCTCCGTAAGGGATCTAGCAATATATCCGTTTACCATAATCCGTTGCCCTCCTTTGCCGCATTATTTACTGCATTTACGATCGCATTATATCCCGTACACCTGCAGAGATTCCCGGAAAGACCGTCCCGGATCTCATCCTCTGTTGGATGGGGATTCTTTGAAAGGAGCGCCTCCGCGGCAAGCACCATTCCGGGTATGCAGAAGCCGCACTGAACCGCCGAAAGCTCTCCGAAGGCCTTTTCCAATGCTTCGAAGCGCTTTGTCTCCCTGAAGCTTTCCATAGTAACTATACTGGAGCCCTCTACCGCCCCCATGGCGACACAGCAGGAATTATAAAGTGTCCCGTCTATAAGTACTGAGCAGGCACCGCATTCACCCTCCTTACAGCCGCATTTCACGGATGTGCAGCGGTATACGTCACGAAGTACATCCAGCAGCCTGTCCGAAAGGCTTCCGGTATAGGTCTCTTCTTTTCCGTTAAGAACAAATCTGATATCAGCCATTTCAAACTCCCTCCTTTTCGATAACGGCGAGCGTGTCTTCAGCTGTAAATGGTGCGTGATTTAGCTTCACGCCTCCAAGCGCCTGCTCAACCGCTTCCAGATATGCGCTGGTTGCGCCCACAAGGGGAAGCTCTCCGGCGCCCTTGGCACCATAAGGTCCCTCCGGATATTTCTCAACGTGGAGCATACATTTAAGATTCGGCACATCCTTTGTGGTAGGCATCAGATAGTCCGAATAGGAGTTATTGCGGATACGGCCCTTATTGTCATATTCCATCTT
>CADCQV010000314.1 GCA_902803625.1 uncultured Lachnospiraceae bacterium | reverse complement strand
TATGATTAAAGCGCCAAAAGTAATTGTCACCACACAAGAAAAGCTTGTGGTGGGGACAAGGACTTTGGGCGCACCCCAACACGAGCAGACCACGGGGCGGGTTAAAGGTTCATCATTCAGCAAGATCATTGACCACTTCACCTGCTATTATCAGCCCCGCAACGGAAGGGACAAATGCCGTTGATCCCGGGATTTCTCTGCGGCCCGCGACAGGGTGGTCTGTTCCGGGAGGACAGTCGCTATGCTGTCCGCAGCCTATGGAGCTGTCTCCCGAAGGGCGGAGGGGCTTTTCCCTTGAATAAACAACCTTTAATGAAGCTATCCCTCTTTTTTTACATTCGCGCCGCATTACCTTTGCAAGAGGGCAGACAGAGGTGTCATATATATCGGCAACCTCGAACAGGGCGGCTTTTACCTTATTTCCGGCACCCATGGAGGATATGACGGGTATGCCGGCTTTTTTTGCCTTTTCTATGATAGCAAGCTTTCCGGTTACGGTGTCGATTGCGTCAACCACATAGTTATATTCACGAAAGTCAAATTCATCCTGTGTTTCGGGCAGGAAGAAGGTTTTGTACGTTCTAACCCTGCACTCCGGATGGATATCAAGGATCCGTTCTCCGGCGACGTCAACCTTATATTTACCCAAGGTGCTTTCGGCAGCTATAATCTGGCGGTTTATATTGGAAAGGCAGATCCGGTCATTATCAATAAGATCCAGAGCCCCGATACCGCTTCTTGCAAGAGCTTCGACCACATATCCTCCCACTCCGCCTATTCCGAAGACAGCAACGCGGGAGGATGCAAGCTTTTCCATAACTTCCGCTCCGTATAATAATTTTGTTCTTGAGAACCGATCCGGCATTTGATTTCAAACCTCCCTGTCCCCGCTACAGTCTTCTCCTGTGTGGTGACAATTACTTTTGGCGCTTTAATCATAATATAGCATACTACGGGTTTTTCGGGTATAATCAGGGAAAACAACGGGAAAAAGCGGAGTCATTCCGCAGTTTCCCGAGATTACAGGAAAGGAGCGGTATCGGGAATGAATTATGCAGAAGAATCACTTAGGCTTCACGGCGAGTGGAAGGGAAAAATAGAGGTGGTTTCCAGGGTTAGCGTAAAGACGAAGGAGGATCTGTCACTTGCATATACTCCGGGAGTGGCAGAGCCTTGTCTCGCCATACAGAAGGACATCAACAAATCCTATGACCTTACCAGGCGGCACAATATGTGCGCCGTCATCACGGACGGGTCCGCGGTCCTGGGGTTGGGAGACATAGGACCGGAGGCAGGTATGCCCGTTATGGAAGGGAAATGTGTGCTCTTTAAGGAGTTCGGTGATGTGGATGCATTTCCGCTCTGCGTAAAAACAAAGGATGTGGATGAATTTGTCAATACGGTCGCTCTTATCTCCGGATCCTTCGGAGGCATCAATCTGGAGGATATTTCCGCTCCCCGCTGTTTCGAGATAGAGAGGAAGCTAAAGGAAAGGACGGATATTCCGATCTTCCATGATGACCAGCATGGAACGGCTGTCATTACTCTGGCCGGGCTTACGAACGCCCTTAAGGTTACGGGAAAGAAAAAGGAAGATGTGAAGATCGTGACCAGCGGAGCGGGAGCCGCGGCAATAGCCATAGTTAAGCTCCTTCTGTCCGCAGGATTTAAGGATATCACCATGTGTGACCGGAAAGGGGCTATCTATGAGGGAAGGGACGGCCTCAACTGGATAAAAGAGGAAATGGCGAAGCAGACCAATCTCGGTAAGGAAAAGGGCAGCATAGCGGATATGCTTAAAGGTGCGGATATTTTCATAGGGGTATCCGGACCCGGAACCATAAATACCGATATGGTAAAGACTATGAACAGGGATGCCATAATCTTTGCCTGTGCGAATCCCACACCGGAGATATTCCCGGATGATGCAAAGGCGGGAGGGGCAAAGGTGATCGCTACAGGACGGAGCGACTTCCCGAACCAGATAAATAATGTACTGGCTTTCCCCGGTATTTTCAGGGGAACCTTTGACGTAAGGGCCCGGGACATAAATGAAGAGATGAAGATGGCGGCAGCAAATGCGCTTGCAGGGCTTATCTCAGACAGCGAGCTGAGTCCAGACTATATCATCCCCTATGCCTTTGATCCGAAGGTAGGCCCCGCAGTTGCGGCAGCAGTTGCTGAGGCTGCGAGAAAGAGCGGGGTTGCGAGAAATGGATGAGCCTTTTGTGACAATAGACCTTCATGGACTGACACAGGAGGAAGCGGTAGAAAAGATCGATAAGGCACTGAAATCCGCCGGGTCCGGGACTTATCAGCTTAGGCTGATCCACGGCTTTAACCGGGGCACCAGGTTGAAGAATATGATCTACGACTGGTACGAGCCGGATTCCAGGGTAAAGCGGATAATGCCCGGGGATAATCAGGGAGTAACGATACTCGTGCTGAGGGAGCTTTATTAGAGGCGCTATTTAAAAGGAGCCGTGGGCTTCTCACAAAAAATACAAAGAAAGGACAAAGAAAAAACACATTTTTCGATTAGAATCCTGATTATAAGATCCTTTGCTGACGCAAAACAAGATTTTTCAGGAGGAAATCGATAATGGATGAATACAGAGAAGAAAGGAAAGAGGAAACAAAACCGAAGAATGACAGCAATATCTCGATTCCGAAGCCGTTATTTGCGCTTCTTATAGTCGTTCTTTGCGGAACAATGTGTTATTCGGCATACAGCGCCGGATATCTGAAGGGCACGGAAAAAGGGCATCCGGCCCGTGAGATGGCGGGAGAAGCAGCGGGGAATGTGCCTGATGCTGTCCCGGAAAAGGGAGACGGTTCCGTAGCGCAGGGTGAGAGCGAAGGAAATGATATGTTTCCCGGCTTTGACGGAAAAGACTTCTTCCGTAATATGACACCCTTTGACGGGAAAAATGAAGAGAACCGGGACCCGCAGGGAAGGCCTGATGAAGGACAGAGGCAGGAATCCGGGGATAATAGCGGAGAAAATCCGAAACCCCAGGGAGCTTTCCTTGACGTAATGGTCACGACCGTATCTGACGAAGCCAGAGAGTCGTACAATATTCCTGCCGGCGTGCTTATCATGAAGGCTGACAAGGACGGAGCGGCAGACAGGGCAGGACTAAAGGAGCACTCGGTCATCACTGAGGTGGACGGGAAAAAGGTGTCTCAGGTCGAAGAGCTGAAGAGCATCCTGTCGGATAAAAACCCCGGCGATACCGTGGCGGTCACGGTATATGAGCCCTCCGAAAACCATGGCTATGAGCAGAAAACCGTGAATGTGACTCTGTCGGCCGGAAAGGACGATTAAAGCCGGGAAGCCGCACCGGTATGGGACAAACGGCGACCGATAAAAGAAGAAGAATATCTTAGAGAAGGCTGTTATTTTATCTTTAATATAACAGTCTTCTTTGCATGTATGGTCATTATTACTATTCAGACCCGGGCTGATCATTGTTTTTCACAGACCGCGGGAAGCCGCTTTGATTTAATTACATAATATAGTATTATAATCTTCAGGACGACAGAATATTACGGAGAATCCGCAGAAGGAACCGGGATGGTTTCCGGAATCGGTAAATGATATGAAAAGCAGTATTGTATTCACAAATGACAACTGCATAGGCTGCAATAAATGCATCAAGGTCTGCAGTGCCATAGGTGCCTGTATCTCCACGGAGGAGAACGGTCACGCGAGGATCGAGGTTGACGGAAGCAAGTGTGTTGCCTGCGGCAGCTGTATCGATGTCTGTGTCCATGGAGCCCGTGAATATGAGGATGATACGGAGCGTTTCTTTGAGGATCTGAAAAACGGGGAATCCATATCCATACTTATCGCACCGGCATTCAGGGCCAATTTCCCATCAGAATACGGAAACGTGATCGGCGGCCTTAAGAAATTGGGCGTAAAACGGATAATTAATGTTTCCTTCGGTGCAGACATCACAACCTGGGGATATCTGAATTATATTGACAGATACAAGTTCTACGGAGGAATATCCCAGCCCTGTCCTGCAGTAGTTTCATATATTGAAAGATACCTTCCGGAGCTTATCCCCATGCTCTTTCCGGTGCAGAGTCCTCTGATGTGCGCAGCGATCTATGCGCGTAAGGAGATGGGTGTCAACGATAAATTTGCATTCATAAGTCCCTGTATCGCAAAGAAGATGGAGATGGAGGATCCCCAGAACAGGGGTCTGGTACAGTATAATGTTACCTTCGAGCATTTGATGAATTATGTGAGGGAGCACAATATCAGTGCGGACTTCTCCCACAGCGATATCGAGTACGGTCTCGGACTTTTCTATCCCACCCCCGGAGGGCTTGCGGAGAATGTCAAATGGTTTCTCGGAGATCAGGTATTTATACGGCAGATCGAGGGCGAAAGGCGTCTCTATGAGTGGATGCACCAGAACGCAGAAAGGATCAGGGATAAGGAAACCCCGTTTCTCTTTATTGATGCCCTGAACTGTGAAAACGGCTGTATCTGCGGAACTGCCGTCAATCCCGAAAAGGCCAGGACGGATGACGCTTATTATGCTCTTCTCGATATCCGTGAGATGGCAAAGAAGGACGAAAGCGGCGATGCCTGGTCCAGAGGTGATACGCCTGAGGAAAGACTGAAGAATTTTAATAAGCAGTTTGAAAACCTGAAGCTCGAGGATTATCTAAGGGGCTATACCGACCGTTCCGCGGAATGCCGTTACGATATTCCAAATGAGAAGGAGCTGGAGGGCATATTTGTAAGCATGAATAAGCTTACGCCCGAGTCCAGGGAGATAAACTGCAATTGCTGCGGATATGAGAGCTGCAGGAAGATGGCGACCGCCATATATAACGGCTTTAACCATAAGGAAAACTGTATTTATTATGAAAAGACCATGGTTGAAGAGCTGGAAACCGAGAAAGCCGTTGCCGAAGGGCTTGCCGGGGCAAAGAGTGCCTTCCTTGCCAATATGTCCCATGAGATAAGGACACCGATAAATGCCATCCTCGGAATGAATGAAATGATATTCAGGGAGAGTGAGGACCCGAATATCATCGAATATTCCGAGACCATACGAAGTGCGGGAAATACCCTTCTGGGTCTGGTCAATAATATCCTTGATTTCTCCAGGATCGAATCCGGAGAAATGGAAATAAAGCCGGATTTTTATGATCTTTCGGATCTTTTGAATGATATGGTGAATATGATCCGTACCAGGGCGGATGCCCAGGGCTTAAAGATCATTCTTGATTTTGATCCCGGTACACCCAAAAATCTGTTCGGGGATGAAAAGCGTATAAAGCAGGTAATAATGAACCTTCTTACAAATGCGGTAAAATATACGGAAAAGGGCAGTATTACCTTCCGCATGGGGTATGAGAAGATAAAGGATGAGCCGGGGAATGTGATCCTGAAGATATCCGTGACCGATACCGGTATCGGTATCCGGGAGGAGGATATCAGAAAGCTCTACAACGAATTTGAGCGTATCGAAGAAAAGAAGAACCGCCACATAGCGGGAGTGGGCCTGGGGATCAATCTGACAGAGAGCCTCTTAAAGCTTATGGGATCGACTCTTCAGGTTGAGAGCACATACGGTGTCGGCTCCACCTTCAGTTTTGATCTGAAGCAGGGAGTTGCGAAATGGACGGAGCTCGGAGACTATGAGGCTGCATTCCGTGAGAATGTGGAAAAGAGAAGAGCCTGCAAAGAGAGGCTTATGGCTCCGGATGCAAAGATACTGGCGGTTGATGATAATCCGATGAACCTGGTGGTATTCAACAGTCTTCTGAAGCAGACCGGGGTACATATAGATACCGCCGAGAACGGGTTCAGGGCAGTGGAGCTGTCTGCGTCAAAGAAATACGATCTCATCTTTCTCGATCATATGATGCCGGAGAAGGATGGCATTGAAACCCTGCACGAGATCCGGGAGGATGACAGCAACCCGAATAAGGAGACACCGGCTGTCTGTCTCACTGCCAATGCCATAGCGGGAGCCAGGGAAAAATACATTTCGGAGGGCTTTGACGATTATCTTTCGAAGCCTGTTGATACCGTGCAGCTGGAAAAAATGCTTTTAACCATGCTGCCGGATGAGCTGGTGGTTCCGGTCATAGGAGACGGGGACAGAGAAAACGGGGATTCCGGAAACAGAGAGATCGGTGCGCTCAGGATGCTGGAGCATTGTAATGAGATCGACATCGACAGAGGAATAAATTACAGTGGTTCTCCGGATGCGTATCTGCCGCTGTTACAGATCTTTTATGAATCGATAGAAAGCAAGGCGGAAGAGATTGAGAATCTTTATACTTCGGAGGATATAGAGAATTACACGATCAAGGTGCATGCCCTGAAGAGCTCTGCAAAGCTTATCGGGGCGACAGAGCTCGGAGAAAGGGCCCAGAGCCTGGAAAATGCCGGGAAGAAGGGAGATCTGGAATATATCCGGGAGAATCATGAGGGATTTCTACGGGACTTCCGGGAGTTTAAGACCCTGCTCAGTGGTGTATTCACCGGGAGTGCAGATGAGGATCTGCAGCCGGCCGGTCCCGGGCTTATGAAAGAAGTATATGAAGAAATAAGGGATGCGGCGGAAAAGATGGATATAGACAGGCTGGAGTCCGTATTTGAGAAAATGAAGGGCTTCAGCATAGATGACAGTGAAAGGGAACGCTATAAACAGCTGGAAAATGCTTATTCATTGTTCGACTATGAAGGGATCGTAGAGATACTTTCATAGATCATTCCTCTTCTGCAGGATAGTTGAAGGAGTATTAAATTCTTTGAAAACGGGAAACGGGTTGAAAAATATTTTGATAATGCTGGCGGCTGTTTTTTCTGTCATTCTGCTGGCGGTATGTTCCTTTGTTTCCGCAGGACGGGTAAAGACGGCAGAGGAAAATGCGGCTGCTATGGAGGCTGCTGCGGCTGCCTATGCTTCCGCGCTGGCGGAGAGTGACGCCAGAGCCGATGATGCGGAAAACCTGGCAAAGGAAGCATCCGAGAGAGCCGAACAGGCGGAAAATGCCGCAGCAGAGCCGGATTTCAGCGGTGAAGCAAAGGCATATGCGGATTTTACGGCCGGGGACAGTGAGGCAAGAAGCGCACTTAGCGCGTTAAAACAGGATGACCCTGAGCTTATCAAAAACTACAGGATAAGAGTAAGCCTGGACAAAATGGAGACTGTGAAGCTTCCTGAGGGAGAGGCACTGCGGGTGCGCTTCAGGGGAAGCTTTTCCGAAATGACAAAACGGAGAGATGCCCTTATCCGGGTAATAGGTGACAGAGGTGCATTTAAAGGGAAAATACATATTGCGGGGATATTGTTTGACGATTCAAAGGCTCTAAATATAGGAGCCCTTTCCGATGAGGATATCTCCTTATCCCACGGCAGTGCTTTGCAGGGTACATCTCTTTCAAGGATCAATGGCACTGACAGCATATGTGCGGAGGCGGAATTCACCGGAGGTCAGGAGGACGAGCGGATATCGGTGGAAATACCTCTTAATGACCTTGATTCTTCAGGCTTTTCCACAGTGTATTATGATCTGTATTTTGTTGGTGAGAACAATGGCTTCACCTTTACCACCGGTTGTGATTTTACCGGGAAGGAAGAGGGGATAGACGGTTTTGACAGCATAAATGAAGCTTTTGCGATATACAGGAGCAAGGCCGCTGCCGGACAGGACAGTTCGGAAGCAAAGGAAAATGCGGAAGCAGCCATTGCGGGAATGAGAACCGCTCTCTCTGCTTATCCGGAAACAGATCCTCTGGTCATCAGAATATCCGGACGTCTTGATGAAAAGGAAGCGATTCTAAAATCTGAGGATACAGAAGCTTCAGAAGGAGCCGCCGCTGAGAAGGAGGAAGTTTCCGGAACAGAGGAAGGCAGTCCGGAGGTCAAAGGCAGTGAGCCCGGGAAGGATTCTCCGGTGCCTGCCGCCCTGCCGTCAGAAGCGGGGGCTTCAAAGGGAAATACGGGGATCGGGGTTATTACCGTATTGGCTGCGGTATTTGCACTTATTATGATAATCCTTCTCTTCTTTACGGGCCTTTCCGCTATAAGAAGGATGCGTGACAATGAAACCCTGAGCCGGGTAAGGGAGGATAAGGAACGCCTGAGGGATGAGGAAAACCTGGGACTCAGAAAGAGCCTTATCGCAATAGAGGAGAGATCAGCTGCCCTCCGTAAGAGGATCGCCGAAGCAGGCGGATACGGAAACGAGAGTGAGGAGCTGGATACGGTTATTATGCTTTTATCCCGTTTTGAAACAAAGCTGGATAAACTGGAGAGCAGTCTGGCAGAACTCAGGGAAAAGCCCTCCGGGATGAAAGAGGAGAGCGGACAGGCCTTACGGGATGCCGCAAAGGCTATGGACAGTCTTTCGGGTTCCGGAGAAAGCCTCGGAAGAAGCATAACAGGTATAAAAGAACAGCTTGATGAGACCGGCGGATCGGTCAGGGAAATAAATAAAGCCGCTACGATCATCTCCGATGTGGCAAGTGAGACCAATCTTCTTTCCCTGAATGCCTCCATAGAGGCTGCCCGCGCCGGTGAAGCGGGGCGCGGCTTTGCAGTGGTTGCGGGAGAAATTTCAAAGCTCGCGGGACAGACGGAAAGATCTGTTCAGGAAATAAGCAATACCGTGGAAAAGCTGAATTCGGATTTTGAAAAAACCCATAAGCTTATGCAGCAGCTTGAAAAGTATTCGAAGGAGCAGCAGGAAGGCCTGGCTCTGGCAATAGACGGCTTTGCTGATGCAAATAAGCGTATCCTTGATAAAGGGGATCTTAGCGGTGAGCGGGCAGAAGATCTCGCAGGCATCGGAAAGGAGCTTGAAGATCTGAAGCAGCTTAGCTGTGAATTGAAAAAGGAAACTCTTGAAGCGGCCTCATCCCTTCAGTCCCGGGATAATAAGGGGGGACTTCTTTCAGAGATCGACGCCGGTCTGGAAGATATGGGGAAGTCCCGTGTTTAACAGGATCCTGGTTTATGGCATCCGGATCCTGCTGCTTTCCGCTCTTCTCTTAAGCGGCTGCGCCAACGGAAAAACGTCCCCGGAGCCGGAAAGCGCAGAGAAGACGGACAGCGCGGCCGTCGTATCTGTAGTCCCGAAAAAGAATAGCTTCAATTCTCTTGATATTCCGACACAGATCACGAAGATCGGTGACGATTACTTTATCGTTGACTGTTATCATAACCAGATCATC
>CADCQV010000313.1 GCA_902803625.1 uncultured Lachnospiraceae bacterium | reverse complement strand
TATATGCGGTGAAGGGCGCGGTGTCAGCCATCAATCCGGAGGAGATTGCGAAGATTTTCACAGAATATAAGGTGGTTTATGACGGCGAAGCCCATCCTACCGTAAGCTACGATAAAGTAGAATATGATAATGTCAAGGATCAGGTTTCATTTAAGCTTAACGGTCTTGATAACGACAATCCGGTGATGACCGATGTCGGAAAATACGTGACCGATATCATCTTTAAGACAAAGACAATAAAGACTATTACGTCGGAAGTAACAAAGAGATCATTTAAGGATAACGTCATAGTGGAGGCATCGGATTCGGTATATAAGGGAGTGCCGATAGAGGATGTTGTTGTAACAGATAAGGGTCTTAATAATAAGGTTCTGAAAAGAAATGTGGATTATACCGCCCAGTTCTTTAATAATGTAAATCCCGGACAGGCATCCGTCACCGTATCCGGAGCGAATAACTACGAGGGAAAGGGATCGGTTACATTCAAAATTTATCAGGCTACGGCGGACGTGAAGCTTTTGTATAACGGTAAAAGCGAGATCGCTGAATGGTATAAGGACAGCGTTGATATTTCTGCGGAAGGATATACCGTTGCGGGAGAAGCTGCCGGTCCGTATTCGAAAACCTATAAGCTTACCGGCAATGGGAAGGGTGTATCAAAGGGAGTCTACGTAAAGGTTTCCGGTAACGGAGCCGTGGTTACAGCCATGGCGGGACCCGTAAATTTTGACAGCGCAGCACCCACCGGAAAGATCAAGGTCAACGATAAGAGCTATACCAAGCTTCAGGACAGCAAAAAGACAGAGGCCTATGTGAAGGAAGGAAAGAAGATCACCATTACCGGGGAGGATTCCGGAGGGTCAGGTGTATCAAAGATCCAGTTCTTTATCGCCACTAAGTGCTATACCACAAAGGGTGATCTTGACAGCGCCGTAAAGGACGATAAGAACGGCTGGGAGGACTACGAGAGTTCTTCGAAGCCCGGCTTAAAGGAGAATAAGCTGAACTTTGTCTATGCTAAGATCACGGACAAGGTGGGCAATGAGACCTGTATTTCCAGCAAGGGAATATGGTACGACAATAAGAAGCCGGAGATCGAATCCGCAAAGTCCACTCCCGAGGATACAAAGGCCACGGTTGAGGTGAAGGGCAGTGACAGCGAAAGCGGTGTGAAATACTATTATTGCAAGGTGCTGCCAAAGAAGGACAAGAAGCCGAAGGATGAGGCTATCAAGAGCAGCGGGATAAGGAATGAGGACGGCAAATTTGATATCGACGGCCTCAAGGCACAGACAGCCTATGTGGCATACTGTGTGATCGAGGACAAGGCCGGAAACTTAAGTGATATTAAGGAAGCAAAGATAAGTACCAAGGAAGCAAAGGATAAGAAAGACGGAGACGCGGCTTCCGGAGGAGGAGCAGCAGGAGCAGGCGGAGCGGCAGGAGCCGGCGGAGCCGGAGGAGCAGGCGGAGCAGGAGGTTCGGGCGGAGCCGAAGGAGACAAGGGAAAGAATACCGTTGATGAAAGGATAAAGGCTGCCGAGGACAAGAAGGCCGCCGAAGAAAACGGTGAGGATAAAAAGGACGACGACATACCTGACAGGATACCCTATATAGAGGATGCATCAGACGGTATCCTCATAGGAAGAGAGAAAACGGCAGGCTGGGATAAGATTGAGACCGAGGCAGGCAACGCCGAAGATCCGGCAAGGATAACCATTAATATGAACGGAGCCACCGAGGTTCCCAAGTCTATGCTTCAGAAGATGTCAGACAGGGATGTGACCATCTGCTTCGACCTCAATGAGGATGTGAGCTGGACGGTTAACGGTCTGAGCTTCGGCGGGGATCCGGAGAAAGACATAGATCTCGGGGTAAGGCTTAATACGAAGAATATCCCTTCGTCCATAGTTAACCAGGTGGCGGATGTATATCCCCATACCAACATTACATTAAATCATGACGGTGAATTCGGTTTTACGGCCATACTAAGCATCAATATGGGACAGGACAATAAAGGTATGTTTGCCAACCTGTACTACTACAATGATGAAAACAACAGTATGGAGTTTGTCTCATCCTCAGAGGTGGACAGAAACGGGAATGCCCTGTTCGAGTTCACGCACGCATCGGATTATACGGTGATAGTGAGGGGAGACCAGCTGACGGAACAAAGCGCGGCAGCTCTCTCTGCAGGCGGAAGCAACGGAGACAGGGGAGAGAATACATACAGTGAACCTGTGAATGTGCCGAAAAGCGGAAACCGGATATGGCTTATTATCATCTCGGTTGTGAGCATACTGCTCTGCGGGCTGATCTTATTCATGCCGGATCCCAACAAAAAAAGAAAAGGTGTTTTACTTAGCTAAAGGGAGAGAGACCGGCCGGTAAGTGATCCGGCCTTACAGAAAGAAAGGAGAGGCATCGGCAAAACATGAGCAACAGTCAGTTATATCCTTTTGAGAGAAACCGTTATTATCCGGGAAAGCTATTGACAAGTGCGGATTTTCAGGCAGAGCAGAATTACCACATCAACAAGGGGCGTTTTTTAAACGGTATGATGTACGGCTCCGGTGTAGTGTGCGGTATGGGGGTTTTCAGCCTGGATGACATCTCCATTCTTGTGGAAAGCGGTGTAGCCCTGGACGGCACGGGGAGAGAAATAATCCTCGATACCTCGGTGGTAAAGAAGCTTTCCGCCATTGAGGGCTTTGACAGTCTGAAGACTGATATGGCCACCTTAAAGATCCGTTATAAGGAGCAGGATGTTCACAGTGTTTACTCAGTGAACCACAAGGAAGACGAAAAGGAATATGAGTACAACAGAATAGCGGAAAGCTATGAGCTCTTTCTTACGGACCGGGATGACAATGATATCCCGTACAATCCCGAAACGGAATTTCTGACAAAGGAAACCCTGTTTAAGAGCGAGAACTTCTCGGGTGAGGTAATGATACCCGCAACCGTATGCCGCGGCAAAAACGTCAAGATAGTTCTGGAGATAAAGAAATTAAGTGATGCGGATGTATCTTTAAGCTGCAGAGGCATACTGGAGATCCCTGTATTCGTGACCCCTGAAGGTGAGAACGTGATGGAGATAGGAGCGGAAGACCTTCTCCTTCAAAAGGGCGAATCCTACAAAAAAGAGTATTGGGTAAGGGTTATGGATACCGAGGCGGAGGAAAGCGAGCTGATACTCCAGAGCGGTTCCGCCACTGCATTTGAAGATGACAACGCGATAAAGACTGCTTCACACTTTGCTTTGAGGGTGGTTTTGAGCCATTCTTCACCGCTTGAGCTTGTGAGCCGTGAAACCGGAAAGATCAATCTCGAAATGTGGAGCATGGGACAGGGAGACGATTCCATAAGTCTTGCCGACATCAAGCTTGTCAGAAATCCCGGTAATTACATCGTGGAGAAGATCGAGGATCCCTCCGAAAAGAAGTATGTCCTTACACCGGCCCAGGAGATAATGAGAAATAATTATCTGTCCTATTATCAGAAGGATGTGGAGCTGAAGAAGGAGAAGGAAAAGGAGGAGAAGACACTTCCGGTATCAAAGGGCGGGGAGAAGAGCGAGTTTTCGAATATAGCCACCGGTGTCCTCGAGGTGCCTCTCGGCAGGAACGCCAGAGAAGGAGAGATCAGGTATTCCGGAGAGATAGCCCATGGACTGGGACCCGGAAACGTGTATGTGGATATCGGCTACAATTATGTTTCCGATACTCCGGAAATGGGTGCAAACCAGAAGAGTGTCATATACGGAAATCCCGGACTTTTCAGCCATTCCAGCAATGTCCTTGCAGATGTGGAAACTGCGGTGAAGGTTTTAAATGAGAAGGGCAGCTTCGTTGTTGCCGCAAAGCTCTTAAGGAATGTGGATTATCTTGTGCTGACATTTAAATGGGTCGCAATACGCTTCCCTTCAGGAGATGATATCGCACTTACAGAGGATTATTACGACAAGAGCATTTCCGTAGATACGCCCACCGTTATCATGGGCGGCAAGGAGAGCCATTTCTTTGGAGTCAGGTTCAACAATATGAGGGCCTGCAGCATAACCTATGAGCTTACGAGCCCGGGCAGCGGAGAAATAAGCTCAGACGGCATTTATACGGCTCCTGCGAAGGAGGGTGTATACGAGATACGTATCTACTGTACGGATATGCCCGTAATTTGTACCTACGCTTACGCTATTGTAAAGAAGAAGATGCTGGATGCAGGTCCGGCAGGAGAGGTTATATCTCCGGAAGATAAACCTGAGGAAAAGGCATGATATACGCCTCAAGGGACAACAGCTATACCACAATATCTACGGTCTTTGAGGGAAAGGTAAACGACTGTTTCATAGCGGGAAACACCGGGTCCGGAGAGAAGGGTCTATATACCCTTCTCGTCATAAAGGACCATAGGACGGTGCGCGATTTTATGGAGATATACAGATTGTGGAGATCCGAGGAGGAGAGCCCGCTTATAGAGGCCTTTTCCTTCGGACAGGCCTTCTGTCTGGTTTTTCCATACAGAATGGAAAGGGAGCTTTACCGCTTTTTTGTGGGAGAGGCTTACACCCTGGAACGCTGTGAGTCGATATGTGAGAGCATCATTCTGGCCTGTATCGCATCTTATCTGCCTCCGGCACTGCTTTTTCTCATACTAAGTCAGAAAAAGATAAATCTTTCAAAGGACGACAGCGTATTCCTAAGCTTTTCTGTGGACATGGAGGAGCTGGACAGGACAAAGACCGAAAAGGACTGTGCCACCGAGTGTGCGAGGATTCTTTTAGACATTCTGTCCACAAAGCAGAGTGAAAAGAATATAAGCTATATCCTTCTCTCGAAGAAGATGAATAACCGGAGCTACAGCAGATTCACGGAGATCTACAGGGATCTGAAGATCGCTTCCACCCCCGTGAAAAAGAGAGGCATAATCCTGACTATAAAAAGCTTCTTCTACAGAAATTCGGACACTCTTTTCGGGATACTTTTCTGGATATGCCTGATACTGATGATAATCGCACTGATCCTTCTGTTTTCCCACCTTGTATTGGGAGATGTGCCGTTTTTAAGGATCTTTTTTAACAGCTTCAAGAATATCGGAACGGAGTCGCTTTTGCAATGAACATACGCGCGAGGATAATAGCCTGTTTGGCAATACTTAGTGTAGTCGTATCCCTGGTCTTACTGTCTGATGCCCTTTCGGGGATGAGCCATGATCCGGAATATACCATCGCTGACAGCGGGATCGCTACAAATTCCGGAGTATATTTCGGCGAAAACTGGAATGAAAAGGGACATATATATCTCATAAATTCCGATGGCGACGTAAAAGCCATGGAAAACTCCGAAGATCTCGGGGAGCAGTCCTTTGAAGACCTCTGTCTCGGAGACAACGGGATATATGCCCTGTTTTCCTCACTGGAGCCAACGAAGGATGGAGACATTGTGAGGGTGTTCAGGATCTTTTCCTTTACACAGGATCTCAAGGTGATGGGGTCCACTGACCGTTTCCTGCTCGATTCAAACGGGATTACCTACCATTTGTCACAGGACGGAAGTTTCCTCTATGTCACAATGGTAAGCTATCAGGGAGATGATATCAATGTTTACGAGTTTGAAAAGGAAAGTATAATCCCGGTTACCGACAGCATAACGGTGATGGACAACAGGGAGAAAAAAGATGTTTCCGAGCTGAGTGTTCCGGACAGCATTCTTTTCAAGGATAATCCCAGCGGAACCATGTTTACGGATGCCAGATATGAAGGCGGTGTTTTATCCGTGCTGACTGAGAGGGATGAGCCCTCCGGTGTATTTATTCCTGACAGCAGGGTGAAGACAATTGTGGACAAGATGCATTTCTCGATTACACAGCAGATTTCACTGTACAGGGAATATGTGTCTGCATGGCTTATCGCATTGGTACTCTGGCTCGCCTTTCTGGTATTTGCGTTTTTTATGCTCCAGAGAAGGGACCGGATGGTGTACATCTTTGTGATAATGGATATCATCTTTTTCGTGCTGCTTCTCATTACATTCCAGGTCATGAGAACATCTTACAAGAATGTTTCTGAGGAGGAGAACGACAGGTACGCCCAGCTTTCACTGGATTATGTGCTGCCGGATCTCGGAGATCTTGACAGCTACGATTATGATGACAGGAATTTTTATTTAAGTGATGAGTACGGGAGGCTTTCGGGATCCATAAAGGATTATATGAAGAGCGGGGATAATGCCACATTTTTCAGGGATGTCTTCATAATGCGGATAAGAGACGGGATGATAGTGGTCTCCGGTATAGGAAACAACAGAAGAAACGCGTCCTTTGCCTACGGAAGCGGCCTTACCACCCTGAGGGATTCCCTTGCCAGACATGAGTCCACCGTTGTCGACAATATAAAGCTTGATTATATGGATCTGAAGGCAACCGGGGTAAGAGCCGGGAAGCCTTCGGCAAAATATGCCCTTGTGGGTCTCTATTTTTCGGGAGAGTACAGCCTGGGATTCTGGCGCCGTACCTATTGGGTGCTCGGAGCCTTCATTCTGGCATTTCTTTTAGGGAGCATCCTTATAGCCTTTGTTTCATATCTCCAGGGACTGGATCTCCATGAATTTGAGCTTGCCATAAATGACGTTGCCCTCGGAAGGACCAAGATCAGGGTTCCGGAAACCCCTGCCAGAGATATGAAGGCTATGTGGAATTCCTTAAGTGAAATGGCCAAGAGAATAGAGGAGATAAATTACGATAAATTCAGGATATTTGAGGGATATTACAGGTTTGCTCCCAAGAATATCGAAATGATAATGGGTAAGGACTCCATTTTTGACGTAAACAACGGAGACGCTGTAAACATCCGGGGAAGCCTTATGCTGGTATCCACCGAGAATAAGGGCTACGGAGAGAGAAGGATAAAGAGTCTGAAGAACATAGTTTCATATACGGAACGATATACGGACAGCGAGGAAGGTATCCTTGTCAGCGAGGACAGCTCACTCTCCATACTGCAGTTCCTGTTTCTCGACAGCTGCCGTATGGTCACGGACAGAGCAGTCCAGTTCCTCCACAGGAATATGTCAGACCCGGATTCCGGCTTTATTTCGGCATTCCTTTACTATGATTCATTCATTTACGGAGTTGTCGGGGTGAATACCCAGAGCCTTGTTTTCCTTACATCACCTGATTCCGCGGAAATGGAGGCATATGCCTCCTGGTTTGAAAAGATGCAGATACCGCTCGTTGTGACAGAGGATATGGTGGAGAGGGAAAATATCGGACAGCACAGATACATAGGCTATATTGAGCTGCAGAACCGTACAAAGAAGATAAAGCTTTATGAGGTGCTGGATGCCTGCGAAGCAAGGCAGAGGCAGCTAAAGCTTGCAAACCGTGAGAAATTCGAGAAATCTCTGGAGTACTTTGAGTCAAGGGACTTCTATCTCGCAAGGAACAACCTGACTGAAATAATAAAGGAGTGCCCTGAGGATGAGATGGCTAAGTGGTACATCTTTGAATGTGAGAAGTTCTTAAGCGGCGAGGCAGAGGAAGAGGAGCCCGGCGCTATTAGGGTAGGCAGTATATGAGGATAAGGTAAATGGGAGAGAATCTCTTCAGCGTTCTGTTTTCGACAATTAAATCCAGATTTGCCGCCATAGTTTCCAAGCTCCGTCTGTGGACCAGCTGGAACTTTATCCGGACTAGGATAATCGGAGGCATCAGGGATTTTATTTTCGGTCTCCTGGATGTCAGGCCAAAGCACAAGAACGATTATTATACCATATTCGGCTGGATGGTCAGCAAGAAGCTGGCCTATGCCGCAATAGTGATAATCGGAATCTTAAGCATATGGTATATAGGAGCCACTACAAAGATCTTTTCTTCCCTGACTGATGGCGGTATAAGGACCTATTCGTATAATTCGATACTTTTGCGTCTTGCGTCAAACAGAGTCAGGATCAAGGGGAAATCGGGGTATCTGGCATATGAGGGTGATGTGAGCAAGGGCTACGTAAACGGTCAGGGGACACTGTTTTCTCCCGACGGGGTGGTGCTCTATGACGGTGCCTTTGAGAAGAACCGCTATGAAGGCAGCGGAACACAGTATTACGGGAGCGGAGTCCTTCATTATAACGGCGACTTTCATGACAATCTCTATGAGGGTCATGGGATACTCTACAGGGAGGACGGGTCCGAGGAATATGACGGGGACTTCGTGGCCGGCTTAAAGGAGGGTCAGGGGAGACTCTACGACAGCGGCGGAAATACCATTTATGAGGGAGCTTTTTCATCGGATGATGTGGTTTACAGCTCTCTTCTCGGAAAAAGTGCCGAGGAAGTCAGGCAGATATACTACGGCAGCCAGACCCTGTATGAGGAAAATGAAAATACAGGCAGCGATATCGCGGTTGTGATGAACGATATCAATGCGCTCTACTATGCTTCCGGTGATGAGGATGCTACGGATGATTCCGAGAAGGTGCAGGCAGTCTATGTGCTGTCTGATGAATTCAAATTCGGAAGCCTGAAGGCAGAGTCCATAGAGGAATTGAAAAAAATTCTCGGAGAACCCGTGTATGAAGGGAATTCCGCGGTAATAATGCCGGAGGCTGTGGCAATAAACACGCTGAACAGGAAAAAGCACACCTTAAACGGCCGCGTGGAAATGGATACCACGGAGAATTACAGCGACGACATAGTTATAAATGCCATAGACGATACTTATAACGTATATATATATACATTCAGCAGAGGAAGTCTGGTTTACTCTTTTGTCTGCAACGATAAGGGAGGATATTTCGGTTTTTATGAGATTATGGAAAGCGAAGAAGATGCTGCATAAAGCAAAAAAAATGTTATGCGTTTTTCTTGCGGGATCCTTTCTTTGTCTTTCCTTACCTGCCGGGAATGCGTTTGCTGCGGGAAAGGTGATGACGATGAACACCTGCCGCTCTCTGGCTCTTGAAAACAGCGCAAGCTATGAGGGGCTGGAGGACGGAGTAGAGTCGAAAAAGGCAGCAAGGGACAGCGCCATTAAGGCATTGAAGCTTAAGAAGAAGAAGCTCACCACCTTTTCATGGTCACCGCTCCTAAGCTTTAAGTTTCCGCAGAAATTAAGCTTTGCCCAGTCCTCGGAATTTGAGTTTAAGCCTGTGAAGCTCGCCAACGATATACTTGTGGCGCAGCACAAGGTACAGAATGCGGTATTCGGGATAAATGAGAACATCAATAATCTCTATACCGATATAGTGGCCCTCCAGGAGAACCTTGAGTTTAACGAAAAAAGACTGAAGACTCTTGAGGACGGCATCGCCCACAATAAGGCAAGACTAAAGGTAGGGGAAGCAAATCAGGCTGATATAGACAGGCAGGAAAAGCAGCAGCAGACCCTGAGCAATACCATTGCGAGTGACAGACGGAATCTGGAAGCGGATCTGAAGAAGCTTTCAAAGCTCATTGGTCTGGATGTGACAACCGGCTACAGCTTTGAGAAGCCTTTTGTGGAAGCCGATATTGACAGAAGCGCCCTGGAAGGATTGAAGCAGTATGCGGAGGACAGGGATGAGGCTTATTACGAAGCCTGTATGGCTGCCACTACCGCCAAGATGGAGCTCACCACCAATTATAACCTGATGAACGGTAAGTACGGTGGGGACATGAGGATGATCTCCGGATATGTGAATCAGGCATTGAATGATCAAGATGTGAGTGCAAGAGCCTTTAAGAAGGACTATAAGGCTTTTCTTGAGCAGATAGACAGCTATTGGAAGGGAAAGAAGAGGATACTTTTCATAAAGATACCCAGGGAATGGTTCAAGGGATCAATGGACGGAGCCCGCTGGATAGATGATGACCCTTACACTCTTTACCAGAATGTGCTGGACTATGTGAGTGCCAGGAAGGATGCGGAGGCTGCAAAGGATGAGCTTGACCAGAGCGTGGAGGACAGCTTCAATAATTACATTTCAATCCGTGCCGCATATCAGGGTTATGTGAAGGATCTGGATAAAAAAGAGAAGGATATGGAGGTCTATGCCGCAAAGAACCGCATGGGAGCCATGACCCTTGAGGAATATGAGACGGAGCAGAAGGACTACGAGGACATGCAAAAGAGCATGCTGGATACCATGAAGCTCTATACCACCACTCTCTACTCCCTTGATAAGCTTACCTGCGGCGGGGTAAGTGCCTATTTTTCAGGAACCGATGCGGATATGAAGACCGCAGTGGTGGGCGAAAGCTATGTGGATAAGGAGACAAGTGAAGCAAAGTACTATCTGAAGTCCATAATACAGAAGGAAATGTTTGAGCTCAGTATCTATATCCCCGATGATTTTCCGGTAGAGATAAGCGATTTCGAGCTCTGGTGCGATAATGAGCTTATTGGGGAGAAAACCCCTGCCGACAAGACCTTAAGGCACCTTGCACTTACAAAGGACAATGTAAAGTCGGTAAAGATACGTCTGTATAACGGTGATGATTTTGTGGATGACTGTGTGATAAACCCGGACGAGGAGTCGGGAACCCTTAATGTCACAACAGCCATGAATATAAAGAAGGATGAGACAGGGGATCTGGGAACCTATGATCTGACCACGAGCCAGGTAACCGGCATGGCCTCCATAAAGATCACTCCTCTCGAATCCGAGAATATAAAGTTCTACAGGATAATCACAGCAGACGGAACCCCTCTCGGAACCGGAGATGTGCTGAGCGTGGACAAGGAATTCAAGCACCTGGGTCTTGTGGGCAACGGATTAAATGATCTCAATATAGAGCTTTATACTACCGAGTCATCCTTAAAGACCGTAGGAAGATTTGATACCGACAATAAGAAGATCAAAAAAAAGGAAACCGCTGAAGAGTAAAATATGAAGAAAAAAGCAGACAGGAAAAAAGGCATAAAGCCCATCATACAGATCGGGATCGTAGTGGCTTCTGTTGCAGCACTCTTTGCAGCTGTGAGAAAGAACACCCTGGCATACATAAACGAAAACCAGGCTATGAGGTATTCGGCCTATGCCGCAAGTCATACGATCGATAATTCCACACTGTTTATCGGAACCTATCTCATAAACTTAAGCGGTATGACCGATCAGATTTACGAAAAAGCCCAGGAAAGTGCCAGCGAATCCAACCAGACAGATATGTACTATAAATCCGAGCTTTCAAACGGATCCTGGTTTAACGTGACGGATGCGGAGGGTCTCACGGATATAACCGACAGCGGAGAGGTTGTACCGGAGTCATCGCTTTCGGATCTCTTCGTGCAGTATTATGTGGGAGCTGACGGGATCATTACGGATGTGATGACGGGTGATGCCCTTAATCCCTTTGATATTCCAGATCCTTACGATCTTTCCAAGCTTCCGGAGCTCAATCCCCTGTGGCTTCAATATACGAATTCCACGGATGCGGATGATATAAGCGAGGATGACTACCTGAAGGCCAAAAACTCGAAGGAGAGCGGAAACCTGAGGGGTGATGTTTATACCTACAGGCTTTTAACGGCGTTTTTCGCAACGGATCTCCGCGATGAAGAGACCGATAAGTGTGATGCCGATCTGGCAAGGCTTTTTGCCTGCTACCGTACATTAAAGGATTCGGGGCAGGATGAGGAAGCGGAAATAATCTATTCACTTATGGGAAAGGTGGATGCCACCAGAAGAGAGATCGTAATGGATAAGCTCTCGTCTGCGGATCCAAATCTCCTGGATGTCCTCTATGAGCTTTCAAACGGCAAGTATTACACAACCTTCGGGGATTTTCTGGATTCCAGCAGTGAGGATGACGTATCACAGGAACCGGACTACATCAGGGATCTGAGAGACGCTGTAAGGCATGGATTCAGCGAGGATGATGAGAGTAACGGCTGGTGGAAGCCTTTGCAGCCAACCTATGATGAGTTTGCCGAATATGCAGAGCCCGTTAAGAAATCAAATGAAGACGGGGAAGAGGAGGAAGAGGACGAGAGT
>CADCQV010000312.1 GCA_902803625.1 uncultured Lachnospiraceae bacterium | reverse complement strand
GCCGTTTGGAAGGGGAAGCTCGAAATAGAAAATATTATAGCCAAGGCACACGGCCACTCCTATAATAAGGGCTACTATGCCCTCAATTACAGTAGCCTTCTTTCTGGAGATCCTGAATTCCTCCATTATGGATGAGACCACGGCTTCCATAAGGGAAATCGAGCTTGTTAAGGCCGCAAGAAAAACCATAACGAAGAAAAGGATCCCGAGGAGGGCTCCCGCCATGCCCATTGACTGAAAGACCTTCGGCATAGATATGAAAAGAAGGGACGGGCCGGAGGCGTCCATACCCTCTCTTCCCATAAATACATAGATCGGAAGGATGGTCATTATCCCTGCGAGAAATGCCACAGCCGTATCAAAAAATTCTATCTGGCTGACCCCCTTTATAAGATCATTGTCGTCTCCGAGATAGGATCCGTAGGATATCATTATTCCCATAGCCACGCTTATGGAATAAAACAGCTGTCCCATGGCGTCTAAAAGCACCTTTAAGAAGCCCGTAAGGGTCAGGCCGCTTAAATCCGGGACGAGATAGATCCTTAATCCCTGCAGTCCCGTACGGATCCCGCTTCCGTCATCGTGCTTAAGGGTTACGGCAAAGGCAGCGATCATTACGACTATGATCACGAGTACCGGCATCAATATCTTTGACAGCCGCTCTATACCCTTATTTATCCCCCTGTAAATAACAAAGGATGTGAGGAGTACAAATAAAGCCATATAGATCACCGGCTGTGAAACTCCTGTTATATAAGATCCGAAATATCCTTCCTCCACAGCATCTAAGGATCTGCCGGTCAGATATACCGTGCAGTACTTCATAACCCAGCCGCCTATTGCGCAGTAATAGGGCAGGATCATAAAGGGAACCAGCACTCCGAAAACGCCTAACCAGGCCCATTTCTTATTAAGGTATGCATATGCACTTAAGGGACTGTGCCTCGTATTACGGCCGATTGCCACCTCCGTGACGAGCAGGGTAAAGCCAAAGGTCAGTGCAAGCACCAGATATACGATCAGAAATAGGCCTCCGCCGTTTTTCGCAGCTAGATAGGGGAATCTCCACAGATTTCCGAGACCTACCGCACTGCCGGCAGCGGAAAGAACGAACCCTATTGAACCTGAAAATGAACTTCTTTTACTCTCCATGATAAACACTCTCCATATTCTGCCTGTGACTAGTGGACTGTCACGTTCATTTCAAAACTAATCGCGCAGTATGTTTTTCGTATGCAAGGCGGAGGAATGAGGCGTAGCGGGATACGCCGATTGACGACAACGCAGCATACAGAAAAAAGACAAGCAATCAGTTTGAATTTGAATGTGTCAGTACACTAGATCAATGTCTTTTCTAAAAGCCTGCAGGGATACTTTGAATGACAGAGGGGGGTGCCCTGCCCGAACTTTTGACACTGATCTCATCATTATAAGATATTTATGGTAAAATAAACAGATGCTGGATAAAGAGTTGCCCGAAGAATTTAAGGAAAGGATGAAGGATGAGCTTGATGAAGCGGATCTAAAGGCTTTTTATGCCTCATATGACCGCGAAAGCAGTAAGTCCCTGAGGATCAACAGCCTGAAAAAAAGATCCATTACTGAACCCCTTCCGGATCTAAAGAGCCTTTTTTCACCGGAAAAAGTGGAATGGTGCGGGAACGGGTATTATTATGATGAATCTTCCAAGCCCGGTAAGCACCCGCTTCACGAAGCCGGTGCGTATTATATTCAGGAAGCTAGCGCAATGGCGCCTGTATGCTGGCTTGATGTGAAGCCTGAAATGCGGGTTCTCGATCTCTGCGCCGCTCCCGGAGGGAAGAGCACGGAGATCGCGGAGCTCCTAAAGGATACTGGGCTTCTCGTTGCAAATGAACCGGTTCTGTCCCGCGCAAAGATCCTGTCTCTTAATATTGAGAGAATGGGGATCTCAAATACCCTCGTAACATCCGAATCCCCGGAAAGGCTCTCCGGATTCTTTCAGGGCTTTTTTGACAGGATCCTGGTCGATGCACCCTGCTCCGGTGAGGGAATGTTCAGGAAGAATCCCGAGGCCGTAAAGGAGTGGAGTATTGAAAACACCGTGCGCTGTGCTTCAAGGCAGGATGCGATCCTAAAGGAAGCCGCGAAAATGCTTGCCCCCGGCGGCATTATCGTGTACTCCACCTGCACCTTTAACAGAGCGGAAAATGAGGGAAGCATAGAGCGCTTTCTTGAGAGCGAAGAGGATTTCGGCATTATCGATCCTGATATCCTGCATCCCCTCCCTGACGGCTTCATAAGAACTCCGGTAAGGATTGGTGGTGAAAAGGTATTTTACGGTGTCCGGCTCTATCCCCACAGGATAAAAGGCGAGGGACATTTTTTCGTGGTATTAAAAAGAAAGGGAAGTCTCTCCCCTGCCGGTATTGATCCCTCTCCCGGCATTAGACATTCATCGCTCGGAAGCATTATCAAGGCTCCGGACAGTGAGCGGAAGCTTTTCCGGGAATTCTATGAGACAACCGGGAATACCGGGACTCCGGGCACAGAAAACAAAGCGGCCTTTTCAGGGCTCCTGTCCGAAGG
>CADCQV010000311.1 GCA_902803625.1 uncultured Lachnospiraceae bacterium | reverse complement strand
GTTCGGCTTAACAGCGATGAAGCCCTTCTTCGTACCGAGCCTCTTTCTCTGGGCTTCGATGATCTCTGCATGCTCCGGGTTTATCTCCGGAATGATCATCGGAACATCCTCAGTCCAGCGGTGAGCGGAATTATTGGAAATAACCGGTGTCTCGGTCTTTGCATATCTCTCCTCGATATCCCTTATCTCTTCCTTTGTCATATCGACTGCGGAAAAGCAGAAGTCAACGTCCGATGCCACCTTCTCAACATCGCTCACATCCCGGATAACGATATTTTTAACCTCATCCGGCATGGGAACCTCCAGCTTCCACCTTTCTCCCACTGCCTCCTCATAGGTCTTTCCCGCACTTCTCGGGCTCGCTGCAATAACCTTCACCTCAAACCAGGGATGGTTATGAAGAAGGGCAATAAACCTCTGCCCTACCATTCCGGTTCCTCCAAGTATAGCAACACGCAATTTTTCAGCCATTTTCTCCTCCCTTTTTCTTCTGTCTATACCAACATCTTTTCGCTTACGCTCAGGATCTTCTATACCTCTCCCCCCAGCGTCCCCTCATTTAAATACTTCTCATAAAACTCAATGTTCTTCTTCATCGACTCACTTCCCGGCGCTCCGAAGGTCACCCTGTTTTCAACACAGGTCTTTAGGGACACCGCATCATATATATCCTCATCAAAAAGCTCCGACCCCTCTTTCCACTCCTCAGGTGAAAGATCGTCAAGAGCGCGGTTTTCTGAAATACACTTTAATACAAGAGCTCCGATCACTGAGTGGGCATCCCTGAAGGGCATTCCCTTTTTAACAAGATAATCAGCGGCGTCTGTTGCATTTGTGAAGCCCCGTTTCGCGCTGTTCTCCATAATATCCTTATTAAAGGACATTGAAGATACCATACCTGTAAAAAGCTTAAGGCAGTCGGAAACAGTATCTATGGCATCAAAGGCCATCTCCTTATCCTCCTGCATGTCCTTGTCATAGGCAAGAGGCAGCCCCTTCATAGTGGTAAGAAGGGACATCAGCGCCCCGTAGACACGTCCCGTCTTTCCCCTGACAAGCTCTGCGATATCCGGGTTTTTTTTCTGCGGCATGATGCTGGAGCCTGTTGAAAAGCGGTCGTCTATCTCCACAAAGCCGTATTCGTTGGAATTCCAGATTATTATCTCCTCTGAAAATCTGGATAAATGCATCATTATAATGGACAGTGCAGATAGAAACTCTATAAGGTAATCCCTGTCGGAAACCGAATCCATGCTGTTTCTCGTGGGACCTCCGCTAAATCCGAGTTCCTTCGCGGTAAACTCCCTGTCAAGAGGATAGGTGGTTCCGGCCAGAGCTCCGCTCCCTAAGGGGCACTCATCGGCTCCCTCATAAATATCCTTAAGCCTTCTCCTGTCACGGATAAACATTTCGAAATACGCACCCATATGGTGGGATAAGGACACAGGCTGCGCCTTCTGCAGATGTGTGAAGCCCGGCATAAAGGTTTCGGTATTATCACGTATTATTTCAAAAAGTGCCTTTTCCAGAAGAAAGATCTTACTATCGACTGACAGTATCTTATTTCTGATATAGAGCTTCATATCGAGAGCTACCTGGTCATTCCTGCTCCGTCCGGTATGCAGCCTCTTTCCCGCTTCTCCGATCCTGTCCGTTAAAACGGACTCGACGAAGCTGTGGACATCCTCATACTCAGGGCTTATCTTAAGATCTCCGTTCTCCACATCAATTAAGATCCCCTGAAGACCCTCTATTATGGAAAGGGCATCCTCCTCCGGGATGATGCCGCATTTCATAAGCATTCTGCTGTGGGCTATGCTGCCCTCTATGTCCTCTTTTATCAGCCTCTTATCAAAGGAAAGAGACGCATTGAAATTAAATGCGTCATAATCCGTCTCGTTCTTAAATCTTCCGCCCCAGAGCTTTGCCACCTGTCACTCTCCTTAAATCCCTATTCAAACCGTCCCTTTATGGCAAGCACCGTGCCGAGGAAGAAAACAGCCCCGGTGATAACCTCTGAAAACATGCCGGTTATAGCGCCTGCGATTATAATAAGTGCCACCACGATAAGAGTCACATAGGACGGCGCGTCACCGAGAAGAACTCCCATGATCACGGTAATGACCGCCGTGATCAAAAGCACGGCAAGGGAAAGCTCCCGCATCTCCACATGCCTTACGGCGGAGAAAATTATGGTTGCCAGTATGATGACCAGAGCCACAAGTGAAACAGTCTCGGTGGAAACTATCCCCTCTCTCTGTACCTTCTGTTTCTTTCTTCTTCCCCTGCTTCCTCTCTGCTTCTCGTTCTCTCTTTTTTTGTGCCTCAGTACATCGGCATTGCCGCTGTAATTCTTATAAGGCCCGTCCCTTCTTATGGTGGAATTTGCACTCCTTAAAAACTCCGGCATGGCATCGGTCATCATGCCGGCTCCTGTATGATTCTCTTCTTTCACTGTATAACTGCTTTCTGTATTGCTGTGTTCTGTATTACTGTTTTCTGTATTGCTGTGTTCTGTATTGCCGCTTTCTTTTCTGAGCTGTTCCCTTCTGCCGCTTTCTTTTAAGAGGCGTTCCGTGCTGCCGTCTTCCGGAGCATCGTGATCCGCACCGCTAAACTCCGCTTCTAAAGGATCATCAGTGACGGCTCCGGCATTTACGCGGTCCTCATCCCTCCCGGCTTCTTCTACAGGATCCTCTCCTGCTTTTTCTTCTGCGCTGTCTATATCTTCCCTGCCCTTATATTCCTTTTCGGCAGGTACCCTTCTCTTTCGTCTTGCCATTATCCTATCGCTTCCTTTATTCCTCTTGCAAGCTGATCTGCGCAGGAGGTAGCCTTCATCCCGCAGGTATTCCCATAGAGAAGGTCCGCTACTCCTTTTGCATCCTGTCCCTCAACAAGCTTCGAAATCGCCTTCAGATTTCCGTTGCAGCCCCTGTCAAAGCTGACATTATGTATCTTCTTTTCATCATCAATATCAAAATGTATCTCCACCGCACAGGTGCCCTTTGTTTTGTAATCGTAATGCTTCATTTTTTCTCCGTCGCGCCGGAAAACCTTTTATCATCTTATCTGTTCCGCCGCCATTCCTATGGGTTTTTCAAGGGACACGGCAAACCGTGTCCCTTATGCGTATCAACGTATAGTATAAATTAGAAAGATGAACTTATCAACCGGAATTTTTATTTGTCCTGCTTTTTGTCATCATCATTTTTGTCCTGATCGGTTTTGTCATCATCGATCTTGTTTTTGCTGTCAGACTCCGGTGTAT
>CADCQV010000310.1 GCA_902803625.1 uncultured Lachnospiraceae bacterium | reverse complement strand
ATCTTCAGAAGATTAAAGAAAAGGGAGCTGGAGGTTTACGAATCCTTTGATGTCTACAGTCTTCCGCAAAGTCCTGAAAAAGAAATTCATGTAACCTTCCCAACATATTCAAAATACATTTCCAGAGGCTTTCCCGAGAGACGGGATGTACTGAGGGATAAAGAAGCACGGTCCTTACGGTGCTTTTGCTGTGATGCAAAGACCTCGGTCTTTATCCCCTGGGTATCTGTGAACGGAAAGCAGTATTTTGCCATGGGCAAGTGCCCGGAACATGGGAAAATGAGAGGCCATCTGCGAATCAGGAAGCATTCGGAGGGCGTTGTTTACGGAATGAAGACTATACGTCCCGCAAAGCCCGGAGATGAGGGGGATCTGAGGCAAAAGGAGAAAACCGCAAAGGAGCAGGAAAGAAAGTACCTGAATATGCTCAGAAATTCTCAGAAATCAAAATCATCAAATTCCGAGAAATAGCGGCGGTTTCTCTTTCTTATCTTTCTTCTCCTTCTCTGTGCGGAGAAGAAGTAATTCTTTATGAACAGAATGATGAGCAGTATGATAAGTATCGCTCCCGCGACTATCCCTGCTGCGATCAGAACCTTTTTTATATCCAGAAAGACCACATCATTATTGCTGAAGCCGGGTATGCCGTCTTTGCTCACCTCTTCTATTTCATCATCAGATACGGTTTCCCCGAAGATATAGGTTTTCACATTGGAGTCGGAGAGCAGCAGATCGGTTTCCCCAACATATATATCCCCGAAGGAATATGTGACTCTTCCAAGGGAATTCTCATTCTTATCATCATAATTGACTTCGCTGTTGAGATCCTCAAAGGATGCAGTCTTCGGTATGACCACATAGCCGTCCGTGGATAGGCTTACAAGGGTCTTTGTATTTCCGAAGATACCGTTGTCGGTATTGAAGAAATCGGAATTGTCGAGATTGTATTTTGTTTCATTTTCAGCGATGTTCAGTCTTTCAAAGTTCTGGAAGCCGTACTCGAAGAGATTGTAGGTATCGGTGTACTGGTAGGGCGGTTCAGCTTTCATTACCACGCAGATCAGGTTCAGACCGTCCTTCTCGGCGCAGGTAACAAGAGTCTCCCTTGCTGCGTTGGTGTAGCCTGTCTTCCCCCAGGTGGTGTAATCATAGGAGCGGGAATTGCCGGGATACATTTTATTATGGTTGGTCATGGTGAAGGAATCGGGCTGCGTGCTGGTGGCTACCACATCATAGATCCTCGTGCCGGCTATGCGGCGGAGGGTTTCGTTCTTATTGAATTCCTGGGCGATCAGGGCGAGATCGTGGGCGGTTGTCAGATGCTCCTCATCCGGAAGACCATTCGGGTTTACGAAATTGGTGTTCGTACAGCCCAGCTCCCGCGCTCTCTCATTCATAAGCTTCGAGAACTCTTCCACACTTCCGGAGATATGCTCTGCTATCGCAACGGCGACTTCGTTTGCAGAGGCCAGCATGACGCAGTAGATAGCCTCCTCCATGGTTATTTCCTGACCCACATCCATTCCCACATTGGAGGAGCCGCGGTCAATGCCGAATACAGCATTATTGGAGAAGCCGACCATTTCGTCCATGGAACAGTTTTCTGCTGCCAGAAGGCAGGTCATGATCTTCGTGGTGCTGGCGGGATAGCGTGGGGTATCGATGTTCTTCGCGTACAAGATGATGCCGTTATCGGCCTCCATCAGGATGGCGCTTTCGGAGCCGGTTTCGGGGCCCTGGGGCCAGCCCGGGATCTCATTGGAGGAGACCGGAATGGCCATACGCGCAGCATTGATATCATCCCGGGTCACCTCATCCGCGTAGGACACACGCGAAAAGGGCAGCAATGCCGCGGTGAGAGCCAGAACGAAGGCTGTGAAATATATGGCTGTTTTTTTCAAAAAATTATAGGGCATTATATCTTTTTTAAAAGCGGGACTACATTCCTGCGGGGCACTGACGCGCACAGCGCGAAAACGACCACCGGATGTTTTACCATCCTGAGCGAAGCGACGCTTATCCCACATCGCAGATGTGGGATGCTCCCCCGGCGAGGGTTTATCCCACATCGCAGATGTGGGATGCTCCCCCGGCGAGGGGTTGCGAAGCAACAGCTAGGATCTTCCCAACGGTTGCAAGATTCTTCGCTGCGCTCAGAATGACAACGTAACCAATATGCTAGAATGACAACGTAACCACACTACTCAGAATGACAACACAACTACATTATTATATAATGCAATACATAATACATGCAAATTTTAACGAGGTTTTATGAGACTTAGAAATATCCCCTGGGCCAGAGAGGCGGTGGCGGCAGACAGCCGCTGCTTTGACAGCCCGGATAAAACAAAGGGCTGCTGGCACAGGATCTTCGGGCGAAAGGCCCCGCTGATAACCGAGGTAGGGATGGGAAAGGGAAGATTTATCGTCGAAATGGCGCTAAAGCATCCCGAAGCTGATTTTATCGGAATAGAAAGATATGAGAGCGTCATGGTAAAAGCCCTGGCAAAGCTTGACCGGCGTTCTGCCGAAGGAGAGCCGGTTCCGGAAAATGTGCGGTTTTTGCGTATGGATGCGGCTGATATGCCTGATTTCTTCGAAAAGGATGAGATAGACAGGATCTATCTGAATTTCTCCGACCCCTGGCCCAAGGAGAGACACGCAAAGAGGCGGCTGGTATCAGGTCGCTTTCTGTCGGTTTTTGAGCAGGTTTTGAAAAAGGAGGGCACCATAGAATTCAAGACAGACAACAGGGGCCTGTTTGATTTCGGCCTTTCGGAGATAGGGCCTGCCGGGTGGGAATTATTGTACTCCACTTACGACCTTCATTCCGACACCGGGGCTATGAAGGACAATATTATGACCGAGTATGAAGAAAAATTTTCCGCAAAAGGCAACAGGATCTGCAAATTCATCATACGTAAAAAATAGTGTTGACAGGATAATAATAATTGCGTACAATGCAATTGTGAAAAATAGAAACAAGGCGAAGGAATATAATCTTCACCACAAAAAGGAGGTCATACATGGTAAAGAAAGTAACGGATGATGTTTTCAAAAGCGAAGTATTGGAAGCAAAGGAGCCTGTGCTTGTTGATTTTAATGCGACCTGGTGCGGCCCCTGCAAGATGATGGCTCCCATATTTGATGAGCTGTCAGAGGAATATCAGAATGTGAAGTTCATAAGCTGTGATGTTGATGAGTGCCCCGGAACCGCAAGAGAATACGGCATAATGTCCATACCTACAATGATGATGTTCAAGAATGGCGAGCCCTCCGAGCCTGTTATCGGGGCACAGCCGAAAAAGAACTTAACGGATTTTATCGGAAAGTTTCTTTGAAAACAGACGGGATTTACTTCTGTTTATCAGTTCTATAAGGACGATCTCGCCGCAGAGGGTAAAAAGCAGCACCAGAAGCATAAACACGCAGTGCTTAAGATTTCCTTCCGGCAGTCCTTTTGTGAAATGGAAGCCGCCTATCTCTGCGCAGAGCAGCATATAGAAATTCAGGTGGGTGACCATTATTATAAGTGAATTCTGTCCGAAATATGAAAGCAGTCTTAAGGGAGGGAGCTTGGCGGCGCCCTCCATTGCTTTGCATAAGAGTATCAGCCCGAAGGATCCGGAAAGGGCTGAGATGTAGTAGAAAAACACATTATTAAATATCAGAAAGTGGAGGTCAGTCACTCCGTTCAAATGACTGATGACCGCCGTAAGCCCGATAAGGTCGATACCGATAAAAATATCTGCCGGCAGGGTGAGTTTCCCGAAAAGAGCCGGTCCCAGAGAGGGCGCTCTGTCCCACAGCTTTGTAATGTAATAGCCCAATGCCGTAAAGGACGCACACACCGGGATCCTGAGCAGCATTACGGCGACCAGGTGAAATACAGAAAAAACCGTCTCCGTTCCATAGAGGGCATTGGCTCTTTCGAGGTACGTATTCAGGATCATTGCCGCAGCGGTCAGCACGATCATTATTACCGGCGGATATTTGGTTTTTTTAATTAAGAAGATAAAGAGCAGCTCTGCCCCGAAGATGGCGGGAAGGAACCACATTACCGAAAAGCCGTAAAGAGTAAGGGTCTGAATGATGTCTGATATTACCGTGGGAAAACCACCGTCTCTGCCGGTAATAAGGTAGTAGACGATGTAGATCAGTATGCCCGCAGCTGAATAGAGAAAATACGGCAGCATCATCCTTTTTGCCTTCAGCTTTATAAGAGTATTGAAATCACGGCCGGCTTCATTTTTCAGATAGATCAGAAGTCCCGAGATCACAAAGAAAAGCGGCATATGAAAGGATACAATAAAGATGCGGCTGTTGTCCGAAAGATAGGATATATGGCCAAGTATCACCAGGATTATGCCGATACCCTTCGCAAAGTCAATGTAGTTTAACCGCGTGCTTCCTGAAGGATTCATGCACCTATTGTATCTAAAAATTCAATTATTTGCTACAGTTTCCTTGACAAAGAGTATTTCTGTATTGTAGAATTGTTGACGCTGCGGACCACAGCCCCGGTCTGCACGGAAACTATGTTTTGAAATGAAAATACAGGAGACACCGCCGGTTGATGAACCTATAAGGCGGCGCGGATTCGGAGGATTTGCAATGGATACATATATGGCAAGCGCCTCTAATATCGACAGAAAATGGTATGTGGTCGATGCAGAGGGACAGACACTCGGACGTCTTGCTTCCAGGGTTGCTATCGTGCTTCGCGGAAAGCATAAGCCCATATACACACCTTTCCTTGATACCGGAGACAATGTGATCATCGTAAACGCTTCAAAGATCAAGGTTACGGGAAAGAAGCTGGACAATAAGATCTACAAGAGACATTCTGATTATGTGGGTGGATTAAAGACCCAGACTCTTCGTCAGAAGCTCGCAAAGAAGCCTGAAGAGGTATTTGAACTCGCTGTTAAGGGAATGCTTCCCAAGGGACCTTTAGGCCGCCAGATGTTTAAGAAGCTTCACGTTTACGCAGGTTCTGAGCACGATCATGCAGCTCAGAAGCCTGAGGAACTGAAATTCTGATAAGGAGGGAAAGCAATGGCTAAGACAGTAAATCAGTACTATGGCACAGGCAGAAGGAAGAGCTCCGTAGCCAGAGTATATCTCGTACCCGGCAAGGGTGAGATCACAATAAATAAGAGAAGTATCGACGACTATTTCGGACTTGAGACACTGAAGGTTATAGTTCGTCAGCCTCTTGTAGCTACCGATACGGTTGACAAGTATGATGTGAAGGTAAATGTATTCGGCGGCGGCTATACCGGACAGGCAGGAGCGATCCGTCACGGTATTTCAAGGGCGCTTCTGGAGGTTGACAGTGAGTACAGGGCTACCCTCAAAAAGGAAGGCTTCCTCACAAGAGATCCCAGAATGAAGGAGAGAAAGAAGTACGGCTTAAAAGCAGCCCGTCGTGCACCTCAGTTTTCAAAGAGATAAGGATTATCTGCGAATCAAGACACAATATACAGCGCTGGCAAATTTATTTGCCGGGCGCTGTATTTTTGTGGCTTGATTCATTGGAATGCAAGAGATGACCGAGATGGAGCGAAGCGGAATCGAGGTAGTCTCTTGCATTCGCAGATAATCGTTTTACAACGTATTACGTCTTTGGACAATCAAATACGATTTATTACACCTCAGGACAACTGTCCTGGGGTGTTTTTTATAGCATTGATATAATCACTAAAAATGTAGAATTCTACATTTTTGTACCTTAGAATAATAAAAATTATAAAATGTTATTGATAAAAATGTGAAATGGTATTGCTGCATAATTACGAAAAAATTAAGACATAATATTGCGGTAATATGATAATTGGAGGTAGAAAATGAATCATAACATATCAAAACGGTGTTAGAGTCGGGAGACTTTAGCCAATTGGGGCTAATTTCTCCCGACCCTAACAACGGATCATTTTTGGGTAGATTGAGAAAGATATTGTAAAAAGTATGATTTAAACTATATATAGAAGGGAGAGCAAGATGTGTTATTTTGATGATGGTTTTACCGAACTGTCTTATTTTAATATTTTAAAGCAAATAGTAGAGGGGGTATATTCTGATGCCCAAATAGATAAACCACTCGGAGGTTTGGTATTCAGATATAAAGTGGATGAAAGCATAAATGCATGCGCCTATATTAATTCATTAGGGCAAGATTGTTTGGACTTGAATGTTGGAACAGTAAGCTTTTATTTTGCATACATGAAGAGTGTTATGTCAGACAAAGAAGTATTTAAGGAGTTTGGAAGCCCAAATGTAGAATCAGGAGATATAGTGACTGGGGTATACGAACCAAGGAAAAGAGCTATTCTTTTTACTGGAGAACCTAAGGATCCAATACGCAATTCGCTTTCTAATTTATTGTCGCTAATAGCATTGAGATTTGTAGTGGCTCATGAGTTTGGTCATTTGTTCAATGGACATTGTGATCTCTTAAAGACTTTATATGCTGTTCCTAAAGCGGAAATGATTTTAAAACGGATAATACCGGTATTTTCAGAGTCATACGCGCTCGACCGTAGGACAATGGAAATGGACGCAGATTCTGCTGCAGCTACATCATCGATTGATAACATTGTGATGCTTTATCAATGCTGGGAGGAAAATAAGAATATAACACCATATGATGGCATAGGTGATAGAAATCAATTATTTAAACTCTGGTCATTTGCCGTTCATTCAGTATTCTTGATATTTGAGGGCTTGCATAAAACGGATTATTCTGGATTATCATTTTATTTACCAAATGAAGCGAGAGCAATGCTGGTTTTTAATGGGGCGATTAATGCTTTGGATGAGTGGATTAAGCATGGAGTTTTTGCTTGTACAGAGCAAGATAAGTTTTTAATAGAACAACAAGTACTAAAGGGGATTCTTGAAGCAGAAGGATATTTTAATCGTAAATTCGGTCATAATTATAATTACATTGCAAGCACACATGGAAATACAATGTATGTTAAATATGCTGATGAAGTTTTAGATTATTGGAATAAAAAACTCCGAAAAAAACTAGAGAAGTATTCGAGAACTCCACTATATAATCCAGATACAATTGATGAAGTAATTGAATCACTAAAAAACAAATAAAAAAAGGAGGTTACCACTTCGGTGGTAGCCGTATTATAGAATTAGAAAATAAGAAATCTCAAAGAGTTCTTGAAAAGTTGGCGTTGTCCCTCTTGGAACGATTGGTAAAGAAGAACCACGATTTTATAGTGGTAATTGATAGAAAGCACACTAAGATCATGCCAGAGTTCTAGGTTTATTTGCAATCACAGTAAACAAAAATCGTTACTATTCACAGTTTTTTCCACCATTAACATAGCGGAGGGAATCGTTGCATCCGCTTAATGCTTGCGATATTGAGTTGCTCACTT
>CADCQV010000309.1 GCA_902803625.1 uncultured Lachnospiraceae bacterium | reverse complement strand
GTGGACGGAACAGTTGTCAGAGCGCTTTCGGGAGCAGCATCAGCTGTAAGCAGTGGTATATCCATAAGAGATCCCCAGGATGCCTGGGCTTCATATACAAAGAATTTTGCGATCTTATCACAGAGAGTCGGAGGCGGAGCAGTCGGAGCCGCAGGCGGGCTCAGCATTCCGGTATCGAATATTGCAGACTCCAATTCTCCGGGTTCAGATATAGCGGGAGCCATTGCGTCAGGTATTTCCGCGATAATGGACATAGCAAAGATATGGAGGATCTATAAGAAAAATCAGGATAACGCGGATCCTTATACCAAGGAGCAGAATACAATAGAAATAGGCAAGCTGGTACTTAAAGCGATCTTTGACATAGTAGACTGTATAGTATCAATTGTTTCGGCTGTAGTTGACAAGATGCCTGCTGTGGTTTCGGGGATCATTGGGGCAATCAAGAATTTCGTTGCCATTGTAAAGGATATTTGTATTCTTATTAAAACCGGAGCGGAGAAAAGCAGAATTACCGAATCTGACAAGGATATGAAGACCGCCCTTACGGAACACCAAAATAACCCTCAAGGCCAGTCTGAAAAGGAAATGCTTGGGACTGCGGTGGAAAACAGCTCCTATGGAAAGCACTTCCTTTCCTTAGCGAGAAAACGTGCGAATAAGGAGCAGATAAATGCCGGCTTTGATATAGCTACGAACAGTGCGGATCTTGTGGGAAACGGTCTTGTGGCCGGGGGAGCGGCTCCGTGGGGCTTCGGCTTTAAGCTCGGAGCGAAGGTTATTTCTTTTTTGGGATGGTGTGCCGGAAAGAAATATGACGCAAGTAATATGGACGAGATGATAGGTGCAGCTCTCGGAGATAAAAAATTTGCATCGAGCCACTTATACGATATTGACGGTGTCCTGAAGCGCGAAACCGGAATAGCAAACCGACACTATCTTATGGATATCTCCCGTATCTTTATGTCAATAGATACCCATCATCTGGTTCATTCGCCGAATCTGGATCCCGGGGAGACCGCTCTTGCGATCAACCTGATGCGTCCGGTACTGGATCTGGTCGGAAGCGGTGAAAGAGCATATACGGATCGGCAGAACAAGGCATCAAATATCGCCAAGATGCAAAGCGCCACCCTTAAAAGGATAATGGGTGCCGTGGGAGCTCCGGGAAACTGGAGAGCGGTACTAAGGCAGTCCATATCGGGGTAGGATTGCGGGGAGTCCGAATCATAGTTTACAAAGGATAATAATGAAATGAAATTAACTGAGCTTTTAAGGGATATCGAGTACAAGGTGATAAACGGAGATCCGGAAAAGACAGAGATAGGGAGCGTGATCTACGATTCCCGGAAGGCAGAAAAGGACTGCCTCTTTGTATGCATTACCGGAGCTAATTCCGACGGACACAGCTTTGCGGCAGAGGTGGTGGAGAAGGGGGCATCAGCCCTTATTACGGAAAAGGATGTGCTGACGGGAAACTCTTCAGATACCGTGATAATCAGGGTAAAAAACACGCGTTATGCATTGGCGCTTATTTCTGCCGCCTGGTTTAATCATCCGGCGGACAGCCTTAAGATCATAGGAGTCACCGGTACAAAGGGGAAGACCACCACCACCTACCTTACAAAGGCAATACTAGAAAACGCGGGGCATAAGGTGGGGCTTATCGGTACTATAGAATCGGTTATCGGAGACAGTCATATTCCTTCAAAGAATACCACGCCTGAGTCCTATGTGCTGCAGGAGACCTTCAGGGAAATGGCGGACAAGGGTATAGATACCGTCGTGATGGAGGTTTCATCCCAGGCACTCATGATGGACAGAACCGCGGGATTTATTTTTGACACCGGTGTTTTTACAAATATCGAAGCGGATCATATAGGACCAAATGAGCATAAGGATTTTGATGATTACCTTCACTGTAAGTCTCTTCTTTTTAAGCAGTGCAGGTTTGCTGTGTTGAACGGTGACGACAGGCATCTCTCAGATATCCTGAAGGATAGCGCCTGTGATTTTATAACCTTCGGTCTAAATAAGGAGAATACCCTCGGATCGGAGAATGATCTTCGCGCCCTTAATGAGGAGCTTATCAAGGTTCCCGGTGAGCTGGGAGTCAGCTTTGATATAGAGGGAAAGCAGAGTATAAGGAAGGTGGAGGTCGGAACCCCCGGAGATTTCAGTGTTTATAACGCGCTCTGCGCAGCGGGCATTGCTCTTCACTACAATGCCGGTGAGGATGCCATAAGAAGCGCCCTTAAGTCGGCACGTGTCCGGGGAAGGATCGAATCCGTGAGCGTTTCGGACAAATTCAGTCTTATCATTGATTATGCCCATAATGCAATGGCTCTTGAAAGCCTTCTCCTGTCCTTAAGGAAATATGAGCCTTCCCGCCTTATATGTCTTTTCGGCTGCGGCGGCAACCGCTCGAGGAGCCGGAGATTCGAGATGGGTGAGGTTTCGGGAAGGCTTGCGGATCTAACCGTAATAACCTCGGACAATCCCCGCTTTGAGGAGCCTTCCGCCATAATAGACGATATAGAGACCGGGATCAAAAAGACCGGGGGAAAGTATATCAGGATAGAGGACAGAAAGGAAGCTATTGCCTGGGCCATAAAGAACGGGGAGAGCGGAGACCTTATCATACTGGCGGGCAAGGGGCATGAGGATTATCAGGAGATAGAGGGCGTTAAGCATCCAATGGATGAAAGGGTGCTGATAAACGAGATCCTTGGCAGAAAAGTTGTCTAAATTCGCAGATATCATCATAGACATTTCCATAGAAAAGCTGGATAAGACCTTTCAATACAGGATACCGGAGGAAATGGAAGGAGACATTGCCCCCGGTGTTTCTGTGTGCGTCCCCTTCGGAAAAGGGGGACGCTCGCTAAGGGGCTATGTGCTGTCAATATCAGAAACACCTGTTATCGAAGAAGACCGGATAAGAGACATCATTTCCGTGATCCACTCCGGAGGAAAGGGTAAGGCTGAAGGGGAGCTTATTAAACTTGCCTTCTGGATAAAAAACCACTACGGTGGAACGCTGTCGCAGGCTCTGAAGGTGGTTTTTCCGATAAAGAAGTC
>CADCQV010000308.1 GCA_902803625.1 uncultured Lachnospiraceae bacterium | reverse complement strand
TTGCTCCTCAGGAGGACATAGGGGGGATAAGCTCCTCAGGATGACATAGGGGGGATAAGCTCCGCAGGATCTCAAAGAATGAAAGGAACAGAATTCGGTTAGATATGGTTCATCAGTATAAAAGTCATGGGTTTAATATTGTTTTGGATGTGGAATCCGGGGCAGTGCATATCGTAGATGATGTGGTTTATGATCTTATTCCCTTTATGGAAAAGAATGAATCCGTGTCAGTAAATGAGGCATCCCGTCTTACGGGAGGGAAGTATCCAGACACAGATCTTATGGAGGCTGTAAATGAGATCAATGAGCTCAGGGATAAGGGCTTACTCTATACAAAAGATATTTACGAACCCTACGTGGAAAAATTCAGTGAAGACCGCTTAGATAAAGGAATCGTAAAGGCCATGTGCCTTCACATTGCTCATGATTGCAATCTCCGCTGTAATTATTGCTTTGCGGGTAAGGGAGAGTATCACGGAGAACGTTCTCTTATGAGCTTTGAGGTGGGCGCAAAGGCACTCGATTACCTTATAGAACATTCCGGAAACCGGGTAAATCTGGAAGTGGATTTCTTCGGCGGTGAACCCACCATGAATTTTGAAGTGGTGAAGCGTCTCGTTGAATACGGAAGGAGCAGGGAAAAGGAGAATAATAAGAAATTCCGCTTTACGCTTACCACAAACGGGCTTCTCCTTGATGATGAGATTCTTGATTTTGCAAATAAGGAAATGGGAAATCTGGTGCTTTCGATTGACGGAAGGAAGGAGGTTAATGACCGCATGAGACCCACGGTTAACGGAAAGGGGTCTTATGACATCATTCTGCCTAAATTCCTGAAGGCTGCTGAATCCAGGGGACAGACCAATTATTATGTAAGAGGAACGTACACACATTTTAATACTGACTTTGCAAAGGATGTGCTCCATCTTCATGATCTCGGCTTTGAACAGATATCGGTGGAACCTGTGGTATGTGATCCTAAGGAGGAGTATGCCTTAAGGGAAGAGGATCTTCCTGTGCTTCTTCAGCAATACGATATCCTTGCTGATGAGATAATAAAGAGGAGAAAGAGCGGAAGGTACATTAATTTTTTCCATTTTATGATAGATCTGGAGGGAGGTCCCTGTATAGCAAAGAGGCTTTCAGGCTGCGGCAGCGGCGGAGAGTATCTCGCCATCACTCCCACGGGAGATATTTATCCCTGTCATCAGTTTGTGGGCGAAGAAAAATTCCTTATGGGGAATGTTTTTGACGGCATTACGAACCCGGAGATCGGTAAGGAGTTTGCAAGGTGCAATGTATACAGCAAAAAGGAATGCAGGGACTGCTTTGCAAAGTTCTACTGCTCGGGTGGATGTAGCGCGAATTCCTATCACGCCACGGGGGATATAAACGGGAATTATGCCTTTGGCTGTGAGCTGCAGAGAAAGAGGATCGAGTGCGCCATTATGATAAAGGCGGCTCTGGAGGATTAAAAGATCCTTCGCTTAGATTAAAAGATTCTTCGCTTCGCTCAGAAAGGAAAAACATCCGGTGGATGTTTTTCGGGCACGTTTTGACGCGCTAAGCGCGTCAGTGCCCCGCACATTAAGAGATTAAAAGATCCTTCGCTTACGCTCAGGATGACAAAGTTTGTACAGGAGTGAATATATTGAAACCGAATCAGAAGTGGGTCATTATTTCGCGGCCCGGAGACTATACAGAGCTTGGAAGGAAGTACGGAATCTCGCCGGTGCTTGCAAGGATAATGGGAAACAGGGGTGTAAGCGGGGATGAGGAAGCCCTGGAATATCTTTCCACAGCTCCGGACAGACTGTCGGATGAAAAATACAGTGGTTTTAATCTGCCTGATATGGACAGGGCTGTTGGGATTACAATAGAGAAGATAAGCGAAGGAAAAAGCATAAGGATAGTCGGAGACTATGATATTGACGGCGTAACGTCAACCTTCATCCTCTTAAAGGGCTTGAAAAAGGCAGGAGCCGTTGCGGATTACAGGATACCCCACAGGATACGGGACGGCTACGGCCTGAATACAAACATAATTGAAGAAGCGCGTGATGCCGGGATCGATACCATTATTACCTGCGATAACGGCATAGCGGCTCTTGATGAGGTTTCACTTGCGAAGGATTACGGCATGACGGTGGTGATAACGGATCACCACGAGGTTCCCTTTGATACAGCTTCAGGTGAAAAATCGGAGCTTCTGCCGCCTGCGGATGCCGTAGTTGATCCGAAAAGGAATGGCTGTGCCTATCCCTGTAAACAGATCTGCGGAGCATATGTTGCATATAAATTCATTGTTTCTCTTTATGAAAGAATGGGTATTCCGGCCGAAAAACACAGGGAATTTCTTGAGATTGCAGCATTTGCAACAATCGGGGATGTTATGCCCTTAACCCGGGAAAACAGGATTCTTGTCAGGGAGGGCTTAAAGAGGCTTGAATGTACGGAGAACCCCGGACTCAGGGCGCTTGTATCCTTAAACCAGCTGGAGGGGAAGAACTTAACACCTTATCACGTGGGCTTTATCCTGGGACCCTGTCTTAATGCTGCAGGGAGACTCGGGGATGCTGATGATGCCCTGGAGCTTCTATTATGCGATAATGAGGAAGAGGCTCATGGAAAGGCTGTTATCCTTAAGGAAATGAATGACAGCAGGAAAAGCCTTACGGAAAAGGGAGTTATGGAAGCTCTAAGGCTTGCTGATACTCCGGAATATCAAAAGGACAGGGTTCTTGTGATCTGTCTTGAGGACTGTCATGAAAGCATTGCGGGGATAATTGCCGGAAAGGTCAGGGAACGGACCGGAAAGCCCGTGTTTATCTTAACCCCCGGGGAAACCTTTGATGAAACTCCCTGCCTTAAGGGCTCCGGACGCTCGATCGAAAGCTACAATATGTTTGAGGAAATGAGCGCTGTACAGGATATCTTCATCCGTTTCGGAGGCCATGCCATGGCTGCAGGACTGTCACTGCCAAAAGAAAGGCTAGGAGAATTCAGAGAGAGAATTAACAGGAACAGCTCCCTAAGGGATGAGGATCTTGTGATCAAGCTTAAGATCGATATGGAGCTGCCGCTCTCCTATGTTAATATGAGCCTTATTGAAGAGCTTAAAATGCTGGAGCCTTTTGGAACCGGAAACGAGAAGCCCGTCTTTGCGGCAAGGGATGTGGATATAAAGGATCTCTCTATCCTCGGAAAAAGCGCTAATGTGCTTAAGGGGCGGATCAATGACGGCAGCGCTTTTTTTGAATGTATCTATTTCGGAACCGATGCAGCGGACAGGAAGGAGTATATCGAGAAGAACGGAATGAGGAAGTTCAAGATCGTATACAGTCCGGAAATAAACGAGTTCCGCGGGAAACGCAGTATACAGATAGTGCTTAATGGGATAAAATGAATTGCGTAATCTTTTTATCAGTGGAGATAAGGTATGTTTAAACGGATCCTTGCCATAGCAGGCATAGTAATACTGGTGCTTTTATATCTACTTACTTTTATCCTTGCGATAATGAACCATCCGGATACCGGAAGGCTCTTAATGGCTTCCATTGTATGTACGGTTTTTGTCCCGGTCATGATACATCTTCTCCTTATGATGAATAATGCCCGTAAGGGCAAGAGTGTGTTTGATGAACCCTATTCATATAAGGAAAAAAAGGAGTAATGAGAAAAAAGATATTTTTTGAATGGGTGAGGATAGTTGCAGGACTTTTTGTTTTTTCATTTGGCGTTCATCTGACCATATTCGCAAACATAGGACTTGCACCATGGGACTGCCTCGGAATGGGAATTTCCTATCATACCCCCTTAAATTACGGATTATCTATGACGATAATGGCACTTGTAATTATAGGAATAGACCTCATCCTGAAGGAAAGGATCGGTTTCGGAACAATAACAGATGCTTTGCTTACAGGAAACTTTGTCCAGTTTTTCAATAGCTTCAATCCCTTCCCCCTGAACAGTGCTCTGTTGTCAGGCATCCTGATAATGATTACCGGCTTTGTGTTTATGGCTGTCGGTATGGCGATTTATATGAAAAGTGAGCAGTGCTGCGGGCCGAGGGATGCCCTGCTGGTCGGTCTTGGAAAACGGATGTCAAAAGTTCCGATCGGAGCGGTAGAGATCATTTTATGGGCAGCAGTGCTTCTTATCGGAATGCTTCTTGGAGGTCCTGTAGGAATTGGAACCGTTATTAGTACCTTTGGAGCAGGGTTTATAATGCAGCTCGTGTATTCAGCGATGCGTTTTGAGCCGCGTGACCTGAAGCACAGGGATGTTCTGGAAATAACAAGACTGTTAGCTAAAAAGTAAGGAAAGAGGAGACGGATAGATCACGGTGATCCGGAAGTGATCAGGAAGCAGTAATGTTCGAAGAATATTCATTTGTTTTTGATGTGGATGGAACCATCTGTCCTATAAAGAAAAAAGAAGAAAGATACGAGGATCTCGTGCCCTTTCCCGATATCGTTCAAAAGATACGTTTTTATA
>CADCQV010000307.1 GCA_902803625.1 uncultured Lachnospiraceae bacterium | reverse complement strand
GATACATTGCATTCATTCTGCAGATCATTCTTTATCTGATAACTTCGGTGTATATTTTGTATATGGCCTTAAGATCTGCCGGGAATGAAAGGGTGCGTTACACCGCGGTGGGTTTTACCACTCTGGTAATGGCGCTGTTCCAGATCATACAGCTTCTTTATCCTCTGCTTCCAATATATTCAATGGGGCTTATCATAGGGAGCAGTATGATCCATTCATTTGTTAAGGAAGGAGAGAAAAGGGAAAAGGAGATATACGACAATATAGCAAGGAGTCTCGCAGAGGTCTATGAGGCCATATACTATATTGACATTGAAACCGGGGAATACCGTGAATTTTCTACGAGCCGGGAATACGCGGCTATGAACGTGCCAACCGAATGCAGGGATTTTTATTCCGAGTCAAGGGACAATATTGAGAATTATGTCCATCCGGAGGACAGGGAGTTTGCGAAAAGCCTGTATTATAAGGATGTGTTCTTAAAGAATCTCGAAGGAAGAAAGACCTTCGAGTATAAATACAGGATAATGGTCGGGGATGAGGCAAGGTATTACCGCTTCACGGTAATGAGGGCAAAGGACGGCAGACACTTCGTTCTGTACGGTAAAGACATAAATGATGAAATAACTGCCGAGTCGATCCTCTGGGAGCATCAGAAGCAGAATATTACCTTCAGCCAGATCGCCGAAAGCCTGGCTTCAAACTATGATGAGATCTACTATGTGGACGTGGAAAACGGGGCTTACGTAGGATACGGATCAAACGATATGTACGGCCAGCTGGAGATAAGACATGCCGGTGATGATTTCTTTGAAGAGTCAATTAAAAATATCCCAAAGGTGGTTCATAAGAACGACCGGGACTTGCTTACGGATTTTATAAACAGGGATAATATGATTTCCGCAATGGAAGGGCGGAAAAGATACAGCATAGATTACCGGATCTCCTTAAACGGCAAAAACCAGAACCTCAGACTGACGGTTCGCTACAGCAGTGACAGAAGCCACTTTATCATAGGAGTAGAGAATATAGATGCCGAGGTAAACAGGGAGAAGCAGGTTCTGAGAGCCCTTAATACAGAGAAAAAGCTGGCAAGACGGGATGAGCTTACAGGGGTGAAGAATAAGACCGCATACCGGGAGCTGGAGCAGGCAGTACAGGCCAATATGGATAAGGACATGGATTATCTGCCCTTTGCCATTATTGTCTGTGATACCAATGATCTGAAAAAGGTAAACGATAATGATGGACATGCAGCAGGAGATGAATATATAAAGGCATCTGCGAAGCTTCTCTGCGACATATTTGTCCACAGCCCCGTATTCAGGGTTGGAGGGGACGAATTCGTGGTGTTCCTGCGCGGAAATGATTATACCGTGAGGGAGGATCTCCTCCGGAAACTGCATAGTCAGGTCAGGGAGAATCAGAAGAAAGGCTCCGGACCAATCCTGGCAGCAGGGGTTGCTGAATACATTCCCGAAACAGACAGCCTTGTATCGGAGATATTCGACCGGGCAGACAGGGAAATGTATGAGGATAAGCAGCGTCTGAAGGATCAGGCTGAATTTTCAATTTGATCTGTATATTATAATACAAACACAAAAATATTTTAGTTAGTGTCATTCTGAGGGCGAAGCCCGAAGAATCTTCCTCCCCGGAAGAAAGGATCCTTCGCTCAGGAAGGAAAAATGTCCAGTGGACATTTTTCGGGCACGTATTGACGCGCCATGCGCGGCAGTGCCCCGCACGGGAAAGGATCCTTCACTCAGGATGACATTGGAACCGTCCCCGTTTAATTGCCGAAAGGAGAAGATATGCCCAGACATACAGAAAAAATGCTTGACAGATATATAGTAAGAGCACTGGATATGATGACCAAAGCTACAGCTTCCTATAGCCTGGAGAATCTGGAGGACAGGCTGCAGGTATATGAGGATGGTCTTGAAAGGCTTGAAGCCGATGTGAAAAACAGGGGTGACAATCCGAGAGAAAACGGTGCGTGCATTATCATAAGGGATCAGATAGAGCTCTATAATCGCGCGCTATGGATAAAAGATAATGCTGAAAGATTAAAGACATATTTCGGAGAGAGACCGGAAATTGTAAGTGAAGATGATTGGAGCAGGGAAAAGAGCAAAGCAGTAGATGAGATCCTTTCATATGTTGACTCCAGGCCGGCATTATACGACAGTGCGACTAACCGTGCCCAAGGCAGTGACTACCGGATTTCCGGAATAGTAGATTCCGCGGATGATGTTTCATTGAAAAGAAATCTTCATCCCAAGCATAATAACGATCTTTTTGCTGTCCTTGGTGATGCTGCGGCTGAATACCCCTACCCCGGGATCGCAGAAAAATATCCGGGTCATAAGGAGCTGTCAAGTAATCAGTACAGCAGATCGAAAGCAATGGATGAGATCAATAATGATATCTGGAGTGAACTTACGGAAACAGAAAAGCAGCAGTCTGACCCTGTGAGATATGAAAATGCATGGGCAAACTACAGCTGGGCAACGCGCTTTGAAAAGAATCCCATACGCGCTTTTCCTGAGGCATTGGCAAATCAAAACATAAGCCGCAGAGAAGCAGAAGAGATCTCAAAGCTTCCTTATATGGTGAAAAGGTACGGAAGCGAAACCGGTTTCCTTGATGATATTTATTCAAGAAAGAACCTGCAACAAAAACTCAGATTTGATGAAAAGCGTGCAATAAAGGAAGAAGAATATATAAAACTCTCCTACCGGGACAAAGTAAGGCTGAATACTTTCGCAGCAGGCAGGTATTTTGAAAGCCTTTCTCCGGTTGAGCAGTACAGGGAAGATCCGGGAACGGCCATAAACAGCTATATCAGAAACGAGGTTCCCCTTGAGAAAATCAGGGAGGTTGAAAAAGAATTTCCGGGCACCGTTGATAAGGTCTGGGATAAAATGCGCTGGGCAGAGAAGGAGCGCTTTGACAATGAACGCTTTGATGCGGAATACCGTAAGATCAGCTGGGATCAGAAAAAAAATATCGACAAGAATATGGCCCGCAGATGGTTTGAGAAGCTCTCTCCCTCAGACAAGTATAAAGAATCCGAATCCGAAGCCATACAATATTTCAGGAAAAATAAGCTTACCGAGGAACAGATCCGGGAGGTCGAATCCAATAATCCAGGATTTAAGAATACTTACTGGGATAATATAACATTAGAAGAGAAGAAGAGCTTTGATAAGGAGCGCTTCGATAAAGAATTCGAAGCTTTACCCTGGAAGGAAAAGGTGAAGCTTGATAAGGACTACGCCGAAGAGTACTGGAAAGGGCTTTCAAACCCGGAAAAGATCAATGAGAACACTGACAGGGCATATGATGAGTTTTTTAAAAATCCGATCCCCTGGAAGGACGTTGAGAAGATAAATGAGATGCATCCCGGTTTTAAGGATTATTACTGGGAGAATCTTTCAGAAGATCAGCGGTTTGAAAAATACCCCGATGAACTGGACAGACGTACCGGGTTTGACCCGAATAAGGTGCAGGATTTCTCCGTATACTTTAATATCGGGAAGCAGGGAAAAAAGTATGCCGAAAGCTGCTGGCAGAAATGCGGTTTAGATCAGAAGTTTGCCTGGAATCACCAAAGAGTCTCCAAAGAGCTTATAGATAAAAAAGCTACACCGGCAGATCTTTTTATTAAAGGCGTAAGCAATAAGAATGTTACGGCATACATAAACCAGATGACCCCGGATCAAAAGCTGAGTCTTGCTAAACCGTTCTTTGATAAACAATTCAATGAGAAAGACTGGGAAGGCAAGATCAAATATCATAAGGACGAGGCAGAAAGGAGATTTAGGGAGGCTAAGACCATTCCTGACAAGATAAACGTCGATAAAGGGCATACCTTTGATACCCTTGCGGAAAATAAAACTCCTTTATCCACTATAGAGAAAGAGGCCGGAGCTAAAGTAAGGGAGGAATACTTCTCTTCACTGAGCGCAAAGCAAAAAAGAGAGATTTACGCGGAAGAATATGACCGCAGATGGAACGAGGGCAGCTATAACGATAAAAAGAAATTAGACCCGGAACGGACTAAAACCGAGATATTTGATCCTGTTCCTTACGAAGAAAAACGTAAATTAAATAAGGATGATGCACTTAAGTATCTTTCCTCTCTGGATGAGAGGGAAAGAAATATGCTGCATCCTGAGGATGCCCTTGCCCTGAAGGAAAAGGCGATACAGGAGAAAAATAAGGCCCTCAGCAGCTCAAAGCTAAGCAAAGATACTCAAGCCGAGGTGGAAAAGTCAAAGAAGTATGTTGAAGCTATATCAGATGAGAAGGGTAGGATAAAGCCTGACGAGAAGCATAGTTTTTTTGAAGTCTCAAAGAATCTGATGCTTGCGGATAAGGCTACAATAGATGACATCTACAATTTAGGCCGTGTAGCGCAGAAGGCGTTTTATCAGGATGATCTAAAGAAAAAAACAGAAAATGGTGATGTAATATGCAATTCCGCTGAGATTCTGGAATCAGTAAATGGTCTTTTCGGAACCAAAGTATTGCCTGAAAACAATTTCGATAAAGTACCGGAAAAGCTGACGGATATACAGAAGCTCGGTTTCAAAGGAAAGATCGACGAGAACGGTTATGTGGTCCTTCCTGATGCGGTAAAGGAAAAGCTTGCAGGAAATATAAGGAATCTGGAGCCTGTGGAGCTTGAGAGCTTTTCAAAAGTCAAATTTGAAAAACATATAGCTCAATATCATAATGGAAGCCTTTCCGAGGGGAAAACCCTTTACGATAATAATCCCGGATTGAGGCAGCCGGTTGATACCTCGGTGCAGAATGAGAGCCTTAAGGCCAAGGCTGAAATTGAAAAAACTAATCTCGATTCTGTTAAGGAAATGAATGAAGCTGTTCTGGACCTTAAAGATCAGTATAAGGCACTCAGAAGCCACGGTCCTGCGATCTTTGACTCAAAAGAGTACAGCAATATGAAGACCGCCTATAATAATTTCATTACGGCATATGACAATGTGCTGGCCGGAAAGCATCCTGACGGAAAGATAAATGACAGGCCGGAGGGTCTTTCCTTTGAAGACACAGCGGAATTAAAGCGCCTTAAGGATGAGATGTCAAAGGCGGCTGACACTTACACAAGAGCGAAATTTGCCCAGAAGGGCGGCGGCATCGATATGCATAAGACTGGACAGGGAGCCGACAGACTTGCATTTGCGGACGCCCTTTCGGAATTTAAGATAAGCCCTAAGGTTACAAACGAGATCAGCAGCCGCCAGACTGAGGTAAAGAGTAAGAACGGCGAGATCAAAAAGGTTTCTCTTTCAACCCTGGACAGAGGTTCAAAGAGGGGCCGAGGCCATCTGGAGTTCCACTCAAAGCGGCTAAAAGAGAGGGAACAGCAGAGGAACGCCGCAAATACCGCCAATAAGGAAAAGAAAGCTGTGCAGATGTAAGAGATTTGGATTAGGAAGGGAGGAATTGACAATGAAGGGAAACAGTTCAGACGGAGTTTGGCGTATTGCTGCGATCGTTGCCTTTGCATTATTCATACTGGTGATGATCATATACGTGACAAAGCCCGGGGCGGCTAAAGGCGGGAAGGCAGGTGACAGTGCAGCGGCACTTTCCCTGTGGACTGATGACTCGGCGGCAAAACAGGAGCTGACCGATTATATGAAGAGCATAACGGATGAAGGCAGTCCGGATTTCATTCCCATAGAGAGGCGGATCGCGGTTTTCGATCTTGACGGAACGCTTTTCAGCGAGACAAATCCGATATACTTTGACCACAGTCTCCTTGTCCACAGGGTGCTGGAGGATCCGGATTATAAGGCCTCTGATTCTGAGCTTGATACCGTTGCAAAGATACTGCAGTGGGTTCAGGACGGAGAGTATCCGAAAAATATGGATACGGAGCACGGGCAGGCAATAGCTTCATCCTTTGCGGGGATGACGGTTGATGAATTCGAGGACTATGTGGAGGAATACGGGAAAGAGCCTGCACCGGGATATGACGGAATGACAAGGGCGGAATCACTGTATAAGCCGATGCTTCAGATACTCGATTATCTCGCTGATAATGATTTTACCTGCTATATCGTGAGCGGAACCGACAGACTGATAATCAGAGGCGGCCTAAGGAACACTCTGGGTCTCCCTATGGATCAGATAATCGGATCTGATGAGGTGATAGCAGCATCCAATCAGAACGGAGAGGATGGACTGTCTTATCAGTTTTCCGATGGGGACCGGCTTATACTTAAAGGAGATTTCATCATTAAGAACCTTAAGATGAACAAGGTATCGGCAATAGCCAGGGAAATCGGAGTACAGCCCGTCCTTTCATTCGGGAACAGTACCGGTGACTCCAGCATGGCGAAATATGTGGTAAAAAATAACCCCTATAAGAGTCTCGCCTTTATGCTCTGCTGCGATGATACCGAGCGGGAGTACGGAAATGTGGAAAAGGCCGAAAAGATGCGTAAGCTCTGCGAGGAAGAGGGCTGGATCCCGATTTCAATGAAGAATGACTGGACCACGATCTACGGTGACGGAGTGAAGAAGAATCCCGATTCCGGGCTTGATACCTTTGACAAGGAATATGAGGAGATAAAGGACAGGCTGGAAGAAATACTTGATGATGCAGCCTGATTACATTTCATTCATTCTATATGTCTGTGCAGTGACCTTTATGCCCGGACCGAATAATATACTGATGCTTTCCGCGGCGGGGCAGAGGGGGTTAAAAAAGTGCATCCCCCTTCTTCTCGGTATATGGTCCGGGCTTATTACGGTTATGATTATTGCAGGTGCCTTCTGCACCTTGTTAAGCAGAGTGGTTCCGTCAGCCGCGCCGTACCTTAAATATGCGGGAGCGGCATATATTCTTTATCTTGCCTTCCTTACACTCAGGAGAAAACCTCTTTTTGAGAATGAGGGGGAGAATACAGCCCTGAAATTCAGGGATGGCTTTATCCTTCAGTTCCTTAATGTGAAGGTTATCCTGCTGGGGCTTGCTGCCTTTCCCGGATATTTCCTTCCATACGGAAGCGGGATCGGGAGCATACTACTTTTTGCGGTGACAATGACCGTTTGCTGCGGTGCCGGCAATCTCCTCTGGGCTCTTTTCGGCAGCGTCATCAATCCATTCTATGACAGATGCTACCGGGTAATAAATATAATAATGTCCGCACTCCTTGTATACTGTGCTGTCAGGATGTTATTGTAGATTCT
>CADCQV010000306.1 GCA_902803625.1 uncultured Lachnospiraceae bacterium | reverse complement strand
CTCCTGTCTGCTGTATATGCCGGCGAGACCGCTGATATTGCCGTTATCGCTGATCTCCAGGGTGTCGCCCTTATTTAAGAAGGTCAGAGACACATTGTCGTCCTCATAGACCGCTTCATTCTTCTTGCCGGGATCAACCGATGCAACACCCTCAAGCTCAGGCTTTTCCTCGCCCTTCTTTTTTATGCTGAATTCAAAACTGTTATCATCCGCCGGCATAAGCTCCACGGTCCTGGGCTCCAGATAATACTTTGAGTCCCAGCCGACTTCGCTTTTTCCGCTGTCCACATAGTACTCAAACCTGTCAAAGGGCAGGAGCTTATCATTGTCATAGTCATAAACCATGACTTCACCGGATACCGCATTGACCGCCAGCATCTGATCCAGTTCCACTTCCTTTTTATTTACTACAGAATAGAGGTAAACGTCAACCCCGTCCACCTCTGAATATTCACTGAAGACCGCCCTGCAGTCAAGCTCATCCAGCTTTTCGCTCAAAAATTTATCCGCGCTGTCCTGGTCGATCTCTTCCACCTCGGGCTCTTCATATTCTTCCTCTTCGCTTTCTTCACTGCTTTCCGAAGCTGCCCCGGAAGGATCCGCGTCCGCTGTCTTTGTTTTATCAAATATGCCGCAGGCGGTGAAAAGCACCGCCGCGGCCGTCAATACTAATATAAACTTTAATCTGCTCTTATACATAAGTCTGTTTTTTCCTGAGATCTGATCTGCAGATCATTTGCTTCGGCTAATTACTTGTTCCAGTATTTGTATATAGCTTCCGCTTCGGCCTTTGCCATATCATCAAGCTTGCTGTCATCCTTTAGCTTCCCGGCGTCCGAGGAATTTGAAATGAAGGCATGCTCAACAATGAGTCCCGGTATTCCCTTTGCTGCAGAAGTCCTTATTACCGAGTAATAGTCGCCGTCGTTTCCTGAACGGGTCTTTGAACCGATATTCTTGGTCCCGAGAGCCTTCGAAACAGCAGAGCTTATCTCATCCGCAAGCTTGTGCTTCGCATACTTACTCTTTACCGAATAATAGACCTCTGTTCCGTTGGAGCCTGAGCTGTCAGCGGAATTGCAGTGCATACTGACAAACAGGTTGCAGTTATTATCATCCGCGTAATCCGTTCTGTCCGTCAGGGATACATAGGTATCGTCCGTCCTCGTATAATAAACCTTTGCGCCCTTCTTTTCAAGATAGGCTCCAACCTTCTTTGCGATCTTCAGGTTCATACTCTTCTCGGTAATGCCGTTTCCTGTCGCGCCGTCATCCTTGCCGCCGTGGCCCGCATCTATACATATGGTGAGCTCGGTTGTGGATTTCTCCGTTGCCGGATCCGAAGCCGCTCCCTTTCCTCCGACACAGACAATGGTCGTTGCAAATACATTCGACGGATCATTCGGTGACGTAGCCTTAAGCTTTATATCCTTTGCCTTGTGGCCCTTTACACCTTTAAGCTTTCCGGAAGCAGCTCCGACGGTCACATACTTCTTGATCTCGGAAGCAGTATAGCTGTCGCTCTCCAGGGTGTATTCCATCTTGTCATTCAGGAAGAATATCTTTTTGAATTCAGCCTGGGTGAGACCGTCCGCCTTCTTCGGCATCTTGGCCGGCTTTAGCTTTATTTTCGGAGTAAGGGTCTCCCCTATCTTCACGACATACTTCTTCTTTGCAAAGTCCACTCCGGAAGGATTCATATAGTAGAAATCCGAGGGCTCGCCGAATACATAGCCGTCATGGAATTCACCGGCACCTTCTCCGTAATAAGTAACCGACTGGACCCTGTACTTGATCAGTTCTCCGTTATTTATCTTTTCGCCATCCTGGTTTACATATCTTATCTCGGAACCGTTCTTCTTAATATAATTACTTGACATGGTCTTGTAATCATTAATGACTGCATGTCCGGTTTCGGTATCATAGGCCTTTGTGGATTTGTTGTATGCGTAGCTCCACCTCTGAATGTAGTAGCCTCTTATATTTTCGGCGTCATCCTTCCAGGTGAGCTTGGCATCGCATTTGTGATTACCGTCTTCATAATACTCTGCGCTTAGATCCTTTACGGCTTCCTGTCTTCCGTATTCCACAAGCACTGCCGAGGTTCCAAGTGCAGTACCGTAGCCGGCCTCACCATTTTTCTTCTTGTAGGCCGTAACCCTGCAGTAGTAAGGCACGCCGAATTCCACACCCTCAACCGTATAAGACCTCGAATTATAATATGAGGATTTTGTATCCTTACTGCAGTAGAGCGGTGCATCTCCGTAAAACGTCTTAAAGTCGGGTGTCTTGCTCCACTCGAGGAGATATGCGTTTGCCTTGTTTATCTTATTCCACTTTAGTTCAAAGGAGTTCTTTGATTTCCTTTCCCCGCGGAGCACGGGAGCGGTGGAGATCATCTTCACATTCTGTACCTTTGACCACTTTGATTCAGGTATTGTCTCCTTTTTCCCGAAGTCATAGACGGAGCTCTCCTTTGCCATTACCCTGAAGCACATTGTGGCCTTATTCACGGATACCTGTACACTCGGTCCTCCCGCATCCGTATAACAGTTTGTGCTTAAGGTACGATTCTTTCCCTCGTATTTTCCGGTAGCGGAGTTATACTTATTTACATCTATCTCATCCCTTGTGCCCTTACTCTTCTTATTCCAATGCTCCAGAATATAATGATCCGAGTCGGTACCGAGTCCCATAAAGGTAACATTTACCGACTTAACCCCGTCATAGGGCGAAGCACTGACGATCTTTGGTGTAGTCCTGACATAGGCAGGGGTCTCGCTCTCACCCTGAACCCCGGATGAATCATAACCGAAGGCTGTGATCTTATATATCAGTCTCTCGTTTTCACCCGCCGAGGAGTCCAGGAATGATTTCTTCCTGACCTCTCCGAGAGAAGTCCAGGTATCATCACCGTTATATCTCCATATCCTGTAAGCGGTCTTTCCTCCCCCCTTGCCGTTACTCTTATAGGACTTTACCTTCTTCCAGGTGAGCTTTACTCTTCCCTTATTGTCTATTACGGCTTTTACCCCGGAAGGAGCCGGAAGGGAATTTATCCCGTTCCTTGAAGCACAGATCACAAGATTTCCGTATTCATAGCTGGTATTATAGTTTTCAAGAATGGCATCACCGTTTGATGAAGCGATGAAGGTATTCGGAACAGAGGTGTCCTTCTCGGGATCTCCCTTGTTTATTCCGGTGAAAACATAGTTGAATTTTTCTTGTCCGGCCATAGAACCCCTGACGACCTCAGGTTCCTTGGGTTCGGCTGCCGAATTCTGCGAAAGAGGCTTTCCGTCATATGTTTTCGCGTACGTGGCGCTACGGATGGTAACGTCTCTCTTTTTTATCCTTACGTTGATCTCCAGCTTTTTCCCATCCTCACCGCTGCTCGGTTCGAATACGTACAGATAGTTCTGGCTTATCGACTTTATGGCATTGAAGGAGATAATTTTGAAAGACTCTGTGATATCCTTCACTTTTTCTTTCTTTGTGATATTCTCTCCTGTCTTTTCAACCCTGTAAACAGTTCCGGCACCGAATGAGTCGTAGATATTATAGTCTCCGGGCAGATGGAGATTACCGTCATATTCATATTCAAAATTTTCCACCCAGTGGCCGGGAACCCAGGTTTTCTCATCCAGTCCCGCCTCTGCGTCAGCAGTCTCTCCGGATTCCTCGACATATTCCGGCTCTGCAGGTACGTCCGGTTCCTCCGCTACATTATCAGAAACTTCACCGGATGCTCCGTTATCTGCCTCCAAACCAGCATCCGGGGTCTCAGGCGCCTCCTCAGCTTCTGCCTGAACTTCAGGATTCCGGCCCTCACCTTCAATAATCTCACCGCTGTCTCCCTCCTCAGAAATACTTATGCTGCTTTCTACAGAGGCGGTATCACCGACCTTCTGTGCAAAGCCCGGACTCACCGTTCCGGCTATCATCGCGGCAGACAAAATGATTGCTGTTAAATACTTGGTACGTCTTTTCATAACCTCTCCTCTGCAATAGCTTTTATATCCTGAAACACAGATATTAACTAAATTATAGTACATAGATTATGTCTACTGGTTTTAAAAACAACACACAAAATATAGCATAATATTTGTGATATTTCTACAAATTATGGGGAAAAATTAAAAAAATGTGAAGAATTGGTTAAGAATTATGTAAATAACTTATGCAAATCAGATCTCAGGCAGTCTTTTCCGTGAACAGAGCCTTCAGTAAAAGAGGGGTCAAAAGAGAGCTTATCACGATAAGCAGGATCACGGCCGTAAAGTATTCGCTGCCGATGATACCGGCCTTCAGGCCACGCTGGGTCACGATAAGAGCCACCTCGCCCCTGGTCATCATACCGACTCCTATCCTGAGGGCATCCTTCCCCTTATATCCGAGGATCCTCCCCATTCCACCGCAGCCTGCTATCTTGGACAGCAGTCCGACTGCCACGAATGCCAGTGAGAATAAAAGAATGGTGGAGTCCAGGGCGCGGAGATTTGTCTGCAGACCGATGGACGCAAAGAAAACCGGGCCGAAGAAGGTATAGGAATTGATATCGACCCTTCTCTCAATATATTCGGAGTCCTTTAAGGAGCTTAAGATCACTCCCGCAAGAAAGGCTCCCGTTATATCGGCAACACCGAAATATCTGTCCGCCACATAGGACATGATAAAGGCGATGGCAATGGAGATAATGGGGATACGTCTGGTATGCGGATAACGCTCGTCTATCCTCTTCATTACCTGATAGAGCACAATGCCGGCAAAGAATGCAAGCACGAAAAAGAGAACGGTCTTTCCCGCAACAAGGAGAATGCTGCTGGTAGGATCCTTCATTCCTATCACTGCCGTAAGCACCAGGATACCTATAACATCATCAATGATCGCGGCGCTCATTATGGTCATCCCGAGCTCCGTTGATATCTTTCCGAGCTCCTTTAATACCTGCACCGTGATACTTACACTGGTGGCAGTGAGTATGGTTCCTATGAAAAGCGCCTTTATAAATTCCGGACTGCCCGCAACTTCAAATCCGTAGAAGCACATATAGAGAAGGGTTCCGAGGATCAGAGGCATGAAAACCCCCGCACAGGCAATGAGTGTCGCTTTTAACCCGGATTTCTTCAGCTCTCTTAAGTCCGTTTCGAGGCCTGCGCTGAACATGAGGAGTATGACTCCGAGCTCCGCCATTTCATTTAAGAAATCCGTTGTCTGCACAAGATTCAGAAGGGTCGGACCTATGATTATCCCTGCGATTATCTCACCCGCCACCTGGGGTGCATGGAGCTTCCTTGCAAGCAGTGCAAAAAACTTGGCG
>CADCQV010000305.1 GCA_902803625.1 uncultured Lachnospiraceae bacterium | reverse complement strand
GAATTGATTTGGCTTCCATAAGTTTACCCTTTCACCCATTATCCCGGAAAATATCCGCAACCGGTTTTTTCCGGTCCTTCATCACCTAAAACATAGCTTGTCCTGAAGCCCAATTTCCTTTGTTATGGTTACATTTGTTTTAGTGTCAATGAATGGCATGATCTGTCCCCCTTTTACATACGCTTCCCTCATTCACTCCATCATATCACGTTCCCTCCGGCTCAGAAATACCGGAATTCTATTGTTCCTTTCACAGTATAATGATATAGTCATGGGGATGCTATTCGCCAACAGGTCGGACATTGAGAAATTTCATCGCAACTGCTACAAAATATTTTTTGGGCAGTTCGAATTGATGATCGATAAAGTTTTGTACCGTGTGTATCCCGCGCTTGTGTAGATAGTGGTCTCGAATCGTCCCTATGACTCGATCACTTCATTCCTGATACGATTATATACATGCTTCTTGTTGCCGCTCCAAAGTGGCGCAACAAGAAGCTTTTTATCGCCATCACCTGTGAGACGGTGTATCACAACATCATCGGGTATAACCGCTGCGCATGACTTTAGTATATCGATATACTCGTCTTCTGACAGGATATTCACAAGACCCTTATTGTAATCCGTCTCCAGATCCGTCCCCTTAAGAACATGCAATAACTGCAGCTTGATCCCGTCCGTGCCTTTGTCACAGGCATATCTGACAGTCTTAAGGATGTCATCTTTGGTTTCCCCCGGAAGACCGATTATCACATGGGTAATGACTTCGATCCCCCGCTTATGAAGTTCTGAGACTGCCTTGTCAAAAACCGCATTCTCATAGCCTCTCCTTATGTATCTGATGCTATGATCATGTATCGTCTGCAGACCGAGTTCTATCCAGACAGGCTTTATCTTACACAGTTCTTCTAGCAGATCAAGGACTTCATCCGGAAGGCAATCCGGTCTTGTTGCAATTGATAATGCTACGATATCAGGGTGTGAGATCGCTCCCGTATACAGACTCCTTAGCCTTTCTATAGGAGCGTAGGTTCCGGTGTATACCTGAAAATATGCAATATACTTACCGTTTCTTATCTTGCCGGACACCCGCATTTTTCCACGATCTATCTGTTCTGTAATGCTAAGTGCGGCGTCTTCTGCGAATTCGCCGCTTCCGCCTGCAGAGCAGAATATGCAGCCGCCGGTGCCGAGGGATCCGTCCCTGTTAGGACAGGTGAAGCCGCCGTTAAGTGCTATCTTGTACACTTTGCAGCCGAATCTGTCTCTCAGATATTCGTTAAGTAATCTCATGCTCTGACCTTGATCTTAAGTGACTTCAAAGCAATGATTCCACTATCTCCGCAGCGGCTCCGACCAGATCATTACATTCCGGCCCGCTCCGTCTCAGATCTCCGCATTTAAGCGACCCAAATCTCCTTAAAAATTCGGTTTCAAAATCATCAGTTTTTTCAATGCCCATGTCCTGCAACAGCTTCACGGCCGCGAGATACGTCCCGCACTTTCCTCCATCGCTTCTTGGTGCCGGAATGCTTCCCGGAGTCTTATTTACATCCGAAAAAGCCGAATAAACTGAAACCGCACAGTTTTTACCCATATTGTGATTCTGTCTTGCTGTTTCTTCATGCTTTGTCATACGCTGATATCCTCCTGACAATCAATGAGGTCATTTCCTGCATTTTCCTCAGCTGCTCTTAATGAAGCAGGTATCGCAGCTCATCTCTCTATTATAATTGTTACCGGTCCGTCATTTACGGAAGACACCTTCATATCTGCTCCGAATTTCCCGGTTTCTACATTAAATCCACGCTCTTTGCACGTTCTTATCACAAGCTCATACAGCGGTATTGCCTTTTCAGGCCTGGCGGCATCACTAAACCCCGGCCGTCTGGATGAAATATCGGCATACAGTGTGAACTGACTGACTATGAGGATCTCTGCTCCCGCATCCTTCGGGTTTATATTCATCTTCCCTGCGTCATCTTCAAATACCCTCAGGCCGCAGATGCGGTCAGCAACCCACCTTGCTGTATCCTCATCGTCATCCTTATGTACGCCAAGAAGCACCAGGAAACCCTTTCCGATGCTTCCCGTGACTTTGCCGTCTATACTCACACAGGCTTCATTTACTCTTGTTACAACCGCTCTCATTTCGTTATATCCACCGTTTGATCACTCCGGAAGCCGAACCGGGATCAACTTCTTACCCCGATTCATCTCCGTAAGAAATAGATGAACATCCTGGCCAGCAAAGTCTTCCGAATAAACACTAAACCTGCTCTTTTCTGCTGGAGAAAGCTTTACATTATCTCCAAGAACAGGAGTGTTTTCACCCTCTCTGATGAATAATTTACGAGCTCCACCATCCTGCATCAATTCGTACAACCATTCTTCGGTAATCTTTCTCTGACTGAGAATCGCCGAAAAACCATAGGCATAAAATGTATCTCCCACTGTAAACTGTAGTTCAAAGACACTCTCCCGTGTTTTGTTATCCCGTCTATTCCTGCAAAAGTCATTCACGGAGCCAACAGGAAGGCCTTCCATCAGGACGGTCTTAATAAAGGCAAATGCCGCAACCAAGT
>CADCQV010000304.1 GCA_902803625.1 uncultured Lachnospiraceae bacterium | reverse complement strand
TACCGCTGTACCTATAAGCACGGCCCCCAGTATCTCCCTGCACATCAGAAGGATAAAAGAGCCGCTCTCCCCTGCGGCAACCATTCCGGAAAAGCAGACAAAGAGCGCAACTCCCACTCCGTCATTTAAGAGTGATTCCGCCTCCATAAGGAAGCCTGTTTTTTTCGGAAGTCCGAACTTCTTAAGTATACTGGTGGCAGCGATTGGGTCCGTAGGGGCAATAATGCTTCCGAACATAAGACACATAGGAAGGGAAAAGCCGAGCTTCAGTGCGAGTGACAGGGCAAAGAACAACAGACCGTAGATACCGGCTCCAAGCAGTGTGCATAAAAAGGCCAGAACCGATACGGATTTTGCATTCCTCCTGAAGTCATAGAGCTTCAGGTTTCTCGCTCCCGCAAAAAGCATAAAGCAGAGAACGCCTTTCATAAGGAACTTATTCAGATCAAATACCTGAACACTCTGAAGCACCTCTTTTATGGAAAGCCCTCCGCTTCCCGCCAGGGTCAGGGTTATGATGCCCCCTGCCACGGCCGAGAAAAGCAGGAGCGAAATCTCATAAGTAAGGTGTGTCACCTTTTCATTGATAAAACCGATAATAACTATCAGAAAAAGCATCATTGATGCAATAAACAAAAAATCATTCATACTGTTAAACCTCTGTGTTTTGGGATTGGTTCCGGTCTCTGTTTTGATCCTTAAAGTGTAAGGATATAGGTGTTGCAATGATCCCTGATCTCTGCATCCGGAAGCAGTTTTCTGATGATCTTATCTGAGTTTTCATTTGTTGCGATCACAAACCCCGGCACATCTTCCGGAAAAGCACCTCTTAGCCTCTCCTTAACATATGACATCATTTGGGCCGTATTCATATAATCATCCGGATTTTGGGTATACATAAAGGATATCTCAAAGCCCTCTTCCGTCTCGGAGTCGGAAACAAGGAGACAGCCGTCAATTGCGTTATCTTTTATTATGACTGCACTGAGGGAAGGATCAAAATCCCCATTAAGAAAATGATCATAGACCCTGTTTTTTTTCAGGATATTTGAGAATACCTTTTTCTGCTGCTCAGATGCTTCCTCCAGGGAAATGATATTCTTTCCTGGTTCGATATCCTTTAGAAGCGGGCATCTCTCGACCTCTGACAGCATAAAGCGATACACCGTTGCCAGGCCGGAATGTATGAATCCCATCCCGGTCAACAGCTTGTCGTAGAAAGCCGGATCGTCTTCATCATAAATATCCATCCCGATCCCCTTGCATCCAAGCTGCTCGCAGACTGACACGATCCTCTCAAGGATAAACCTTTCAAGCTTCCCCTCATGATCCACCGTCACAAGTATCTCCTGTATTTCAGCTGCTTTATCCGCGTCAAACGTTCCTGCACCGCAGAGTCTGTCATCACTATCCACCGCGCAGAGGGCATATCTTTTTTCCGATGACAGCAGCTCCTCATAAGCCTCATCCGGAAGAAATCCCTTTATGACATCCGCTTCGGCCCTGCCGATTACCATATATTTCATATCCTCTACCTCTTCTTTCTCTTAAGCTGCTTTTCTGTCCGGCTGCATTGTTCTGGGATCCGTCCGCATCAGTTTCATAAAATCCACAAAATACCTTTTCATAAGAGGTATCATCTTATCCTTGTTGTCAATGAACCTATCTTCTTTCTTCAGACCCAGTTTCTTTTTTGCAATGCAGGAAGAAAGCAGCAGGGCTTTTGTGACATAGCCGTTATAAGAGAATAAGAGCTCAGGCATGCCGGAGACTTCCGGGTTGATCTGTCTTGAAATTTCGTCCAGTTCTTCTTTGTCCTGCCAGTCCCTGGTCATTGCTTTCAGTACATCAACATCAGGCTCCGAACCCGTGGATATTCCGGGTGCAATGATATTTCCCGCAAGAAGAGTATTCTTCTCTTCCGGAAGCACATCTTCCTTTTTACACTCATTCCTGAAAGCTTCGATAAAACTGTTAAACTCCTTCATATCCTGATCATCCTGCACATATATCACTATATTGTCAGTCCGTTCAGCCTGTATGGTGGTAGACATCTTGAAGAACAGCCGGTCTTCAAATCCTTCCGGAGAATTATTGAAAGCTGTCCACCAGGCTCTCTGCAAAGCCCTGTATTTACCAGGTTTACAGGTAATGTAATAGCGGTTATCGGTTGTTTTCAGTTCTTTATTTTTTCTGAAATGGACAAAGCCGTTCCACTGGTCAAAAACCTTTTTTCTGGCATCTTTTTCATTCTTAAAATGCCCGGGTCTGCAGTGTTTAATGGCATATTTGTTCACATTCGGCCAGTTTCTTCCTGCCTGCACAATGATGCTGTCATTGATCTTATATCTTGTCATAGATGAATTAAGGATCAGATCCTTGTATTCCCTGATCTCTTCTTCTGACGGAACATCATATTTTTCATTCCTGTTCACCATATGAAAATAGAGTCTGTGCTCGCTTGTCGTGACATTTGCCATAAGAGGGCAGTTTAAGTAGAGCTTCAGCACCTCCGGTGACATCTTGCCTTCATTTACATCCTTGTAATAACCCTTCAATTGATCGATCATCTGTTTCGGTTTTTTTAAGAGCTTATTTTTTTCTGCTTCAAGAGATTCGGGAGATATATTATTGGTGCCGCTCCTTTTTCCTTCCATTTTACGCTGCAGATCCTGATTGATCCTATTTGCAAGAGAGTTGATTGAAGGAAGATCTTTATCCAGCACTTCATCCACCTTTTCAAGGTATGCGTCCGGCGGAGCCGTCTTTTGCTCTTCCTTCCCTGAAAGCTTCGGATCGGTTATGCTTCCGTCATAACACTTATCAAGCTGCTCCGCATAATCGGAATTATTCATGATATTATCGAATATCTTTGTGGATTTATAGTCTTCAACATCCCGTTTTTCTGCCAGGTCTCCTTCCGGGGCACTGTACTCGGCATCAGGTAATACGTCCACTCTTGTTTCTTCCTGAATCTTATCAAGCTGCCTTATTTTTTCAGCCTCCTGCTCAGCCTCAACCTGTAACCTGTGCTCTCTCGCCTTCTCTATCAGAAGCTCAGCCATATCGTCAAGCTTTTTTCTTTTTATGCGCCACCTTGTAGTGTTTCGGCGTCTGTCATGATAAATTGGCGAATCGGAGATCTTCAGATGTCTTACGGAAATATCATAGGGTTTCGCACGGAGTGAATACTTTGCCGCCTCTATAACCTCCTCCACTGTAAAAGACCCTGTCTGTATTTCTGCCCTGAGATTAGCATCATTTGCCATCACATCAATAACAGACGAGAGAGATGCACTGTCTTTCTCCCTCATAGACAGCAGGTTCTTATCCATTTTCTGCTTCTGTTTGTTTATCAAACTGTCAAGTGTCTTCTCTGCCATTTTTCCGCTCCTTTCTCCATCCGCCAAAAGTCCAGCTTCCGATGATCTTCTAATAAACAGGTAAAGCTTTTAATTAAAGAAGCTGCCACACCGTATGATGTGTCAGCTCCCTTTTCTTTTCAGTATATTGTAACGTTAAATTCTTTCTTCGTTCTTCACTTCGCCGTCAACTACATTGCCTGCTCCGCTTCCGGTCTCATTATTGATCATATTGTTTACCTCTTCTTTTACCGCAGAAACAGCAGATGCAACAAATATCAGGTTGAAGCCCGACTCTATGAAATAGAAGCCGATAAGGAATCCGATGGTAAGAGCAAGTATGATGGGATGGGCTATGGAGTATATAGCCAGCGCTATCTCAAGGATACCAAGTATTATACAAAGTGCTTTTCTCCATCCGCCAAGTACTTCCTTATCTGCACCGATCGCAGCTGCAAAAGTAACTATTCCACGGAAAAGGAACCAGGCTGCCGCGAAATAGATAAGCGTGAAATCGGTCAAAAGAACTGCACCGGGCTTAAATATGCCGATCAGTCCGAAGATAAGGCTAAGTATTGAAAAAACAAAATCAAGACCGAAGTTCTTAGTGCTGAAGCCTCTTATGACACCGAAAACACCGAAAACAAAGAAGAGGGCTACGATATAATACCCTGCTCCAAGAAAGGTGATAAGTGGCGTACACATCAGCGAAAACCCGCATACTACCATAATAATCCCTAAAATAATTGATAAAACTGTCATTTTTTTACCTCCGTTTAATAATTATATCATTCT
>CADCQV010000303.1 GCA_902803625.1 uncultured Lachnospiraceae bacterium | reverse complement strand
GCCAAAAGTACTGAATCACTGTTTTGATACAACGAATTGCTCCGTTGCTTTCAGCAACTCTCGCAATAACGGGGCATTGCCGCGCATAGCGCGTTTGTATCATTTAGATTGCGGCTTCCCTGAACAGCCTGCATTCCACAAGCCTGTCGATAAGCGGTATCAGCCGGTCGACAGGCACGTTTATGCGGTTTGAGATATCGATAAGATCATTCGTACCGTCGGCATAGGCAATGAGATCCTTAAGTGCAAGGGTCTGCTGGTATGTTGTCTTATCTGACATGGTGGGAACCAGCCCCCGCCGTCCGAGCTGTGGCTCTCCCAGAGTCGTCACCTTGAAATTTCTGTTGTATTCCAGGGCATCTATGACCTTTTTCATCACGTCAAAGGATCCCTGCAGGCCGCTGGTAGAGATGAAATCCAGATTGTCGGCCGAGGTGTGGTATTCGGGGAAAACATGAAACTTTGATCTGCAGAAGGCGACCATCGGGACGTTCACTCCCGGTGCCTGATACTGTCTTTCATCCGATCCCCGTTTAGTATAGTCATAATCCTTGTATTCGGGATAATGAAACCTTAGTACATTTTGCAGGACCTTGTCGGCAAGTGTATCGCCGTAGCGGGAACGGACGATCGAATAGGTTCTGTCATCCCCTACGCAGGTAAGGTTAAAGGCGGCCTTTACATGGGACTGAAGATGTGGCAGATTCTTGCTGATATAGGTCAGGGCACCTATGGTTTCAGGTGCCAGCACCAGCCTGTAGCTGAAACGTCTCTTCTCAAGGGAATTCAGATAGCGGGCAAGCTCTATGATAAGGCTGGGTCCGGAGCACTCATTATTCGCCATGGAGGGATGGCAGGTATAACTGGAAAAGAAGATCTCTTCATCCCTGTCCCCGGGAATAAGGATCTCTCCGTAGGTCAGGCTTCCGTCCTTCAATTCCGAATCGATAAAGACGTGGTATTCCCCCTCCTCAAGCCTTAAATAATCGTTGTATGCCATGCAGAAGCCCCAGCGCTCCTCATAATAACTGGAGGCATAGGGTATGAGATCGGGCTGTTCCGGAAGAGTCGTGATATGCTGCTTTAATTCCTCAAGGGTTACGGTTTTATTTACAGGGACACTGTAATGAAGGATATGCAGGTTGTTTTTCCTGAACTCACAGATGATCTCTCCGCCGGGGGTACGGATATACGCATCATTAATATTCCATTCCTTCGGGATCCTCCAATCCATAACCTGGGTGCCTGTAGGAACCTCATGCATTTCAAAGGGGATCTCCGGTATCTCGGACTGAAGTATCCGGAAGGTTTCCCTTGCGCCGTTTCCCGTGATGCTGCGGCATATGGGAAACAATCTGGTACAAAGTCCGTACATTTTTCTGCCTTCATTCATAATTTGCGATTCCTCCTATGTTTTATCCTGCAGCCGTGACCCACCGGGACGGACAGAGATCCGAGAGAAAGCATTCACTGCACCTGGGCTTTCTTGCGGTGCATATAGTCCGTCCGAGAGTGATAAGCTGGAGATTGATGGCCGACCACTGTTTTTCCGGAAGCTTCTTCATAAGGTCGAACTCGATCCTGACCGGATCGGATTCCTTTGTGATCCCGAGGCGGTTTGAGATCCTTTTCACATGGGTGTCCACCACAACGGAAGGGATACGGAAAACATGGGTCCGGATAACGTTTGCGGTTTTTCTTCCCACTCCGGGGAGAGAGGTCAGATCCTCTATTGATGAGGGTACCTCGTCACCGTAGTGATCATGCAGGAGCTTAAAGGCTTCTATGATATGGACTGCCTTGGAGTGAAAAAAACCGACGGAATGAATGTCATTTTCAAGGGTATGAAGATCCGCTTCCGCGAAGTCCTTAACTGTCCGGTACTTCCTGAAAAGATCCTTTGTGACCATATTTACCCGCTCGTCGGTGCACTGTGCGGAGAGCATGGTGGCGACAAGAAGCTCATGGGGCTTTGAATAATCGAGAGTAGGCTCGGGGATGACCCCGTATTCATTATTAAGTCTTTCCAGTATGGCAGCAGTTTTTTTAGTCATGAGATTATATCCATAAGGCTCTTCAGTTCGTTCAATGACTTCAGGATCTCGTTTCTCGAGTGTGTGTCCTCCGTAAGGGCTTCGGCTCTTCCTATCAGGGAGAGAAGCGCCTCCCTGTCCTCATTCTCAAGATATATGTGC
>CADCQV010000302.1 GCA_902803625.1 uncultured Lachnospiraceae bacterium | reverse complement strand
CTTCCGTAGAGAAAGATTCTTCGGGCTTCGCCCTCAGAATGACATTGTGTAGTCTCAGAATGACACTAACTTAACGCCATTGGAACCATCCCCGTTGACTCCCCGTTGACTCCTTCATGATAACATAGTACGGGCAGATGTCAAAAACCGGGCTTATTTTTTTCAGTCACTTGTATATATACTCAGAGGATTAAAGATCAACTCCAAAAACATCTTGAAGGAGGATTAACATGCCTAAATTATCGGAAAAGACCCTGGATAACATTATTTTTGCAACATTTGATACAATGGACTCTTTCCTTACCACCTGGACAGAAGACGACCTTAAAAAAAAGCAGGAGCACTTTGAAAAATCCCTTTCAGAGATCGAAGACAGACTGAAAAAAAACAAGAAAAATCCCGAAAAGGATTTATCCTATCTTGTAGTCCGCGACTGGATAGAGATCGAAAAGCGCTCCCTCTGGGCAAAGCGCAACGTTAAACGCCTCAGGAGATATTTTGATGAAAAACCGGATGATATAAGTGCTGAGGACTGGCAGAAGGAAAAAATAAAGGCTGCCGCAGAGATCCTTGAATTTGCGGAAACGACCAGACCTTACAGTCTCGATAAGTCCGGATACAACGAGGCCATCAATGCAGTCAACTATTCATACATAAGCACCCCTGATAGGAAATCCCGTGGCTTTAAGATGCATGCAGCCACCGGCTATGATAATATCGCCCTTTTAGGAGATGCTGTAAGTCAGTATCCCTTCCCGGAGATCAAAGCAGATCCCGGTAAGCATAAGGAAATAAACAGAGAACGCGCCGATATAACCAAATCCATGTTGATAATGGATTCTATATGGATGAAGATCCCGGTTTCCGAATTGAGTTCACTTGATTCTAAAAAGTACAATGATGAGTGGAAAGATAAAGGCTGGGAGCAGAGGCTTAAGCTCGATTTTGATCTTGCAAAACAGGAGATCTTTACAAAACCCGGCTTCACCAAGGAGGCCATTTCAAGGATATCAAAGTATCCTTCAGTATTGGAAAGGTACGGGAATGAAACCGGCTTTCTGGAGGAATACTGGTCAAATCTGAAGATAGAAGACAAGGTGCAATTTGACCCCGACCGCGCCGTAACGGAGGATGAATACAAGAGCCTTTCTTACAGCCATAAACTCAAAATTGATAAGGCGTCAGCGGAGAAGTATTTCGGAAATCTTTCAGCAGTTGAGAAATACAGAGAATCTCCTAATGATGCAAAGGAATACTTCATTAAAAACGGACTGGCTCCTGAGGACGGGACTGCCCTGAATAAGGAAAATCCCAAATTCATCGATAGCATTTGGAAGGATCTGGATCTCGAAAAGAGAAATAAGCTGGATAAAGAACGGTTTGACAGAGAATATAGTGATCTTGACTTTACTATAAAGCTCCAGTTTGATAAAGACAGAGCCATGAAGTATCTTAACAGCCTGACCCCAAGCACAATGTATAAAGAAGCCATGAATACGTCCCTTGATGTATTCAGAAGCTGGCCCCTGTCCCTTGAAGTTGCTAATTCTATCCAGAAAAATCATCCGGATTTTATGGATAGGTACTGGGAAAAGCTGGATCTAAAGGAAAGACTGGCCTTTGACGAAAAGCGCTTCAATAAAGAATATCCCGCTCTGCCCTGGGAAACAAAGGAGAAATTTGATAAGACACGGGCTGAAGAATACTGGAAGAAGCTCTCTCCTGTTGAAAAATACTGGGAGAACAAGAATAAGGCCTTTGACGACTTCAAGAAAAATCCGATCAACTGGAATGATGTCAAAAATATAGGGAATGCAATACAGGAAAAAGAAGGGATAAAAGCCGGTGATCAGTTTAAAAAAGACTACTGGAATTTATTCACCGAAGAGGAGCAGGTTGAACACTATCTTGAGGAGCTGAACAACCGCGCAGGTTATTTAAGCAGTAAAAACAAAAACGATTCTAAAGTATGGACGGAAATACTTAATTTAGGCCACAAAGCCTACGCCGATTATCGTTGGAATAATGCAGAAGCACCGTGGAAAATGGCCTGGGATCCTGACAAGGCCGTTAAAGAGTTCGTTGAAAAGGGTATTACTCTGAAAGAATTGGAGGAAAAGGGTTTTACAGCTGCTGACAGAGAGCGCTATCTCCAGCGCCTGACTCCGGATAATAAGCTGAAGTTTGCTCCTGAAGTCTTTGAAAAAGAGTGGCAGGAAAAGACCTGGGATGAGAAGCTTTCTTATCACCGCAATGAAACCTTAAAGCGCTTTAATGATGCAAATACCCTGGCTGATAAGATAAAGATTGATAAACAGCATACCTTTGATGACCTTAAGGAAAAGAGGACATCATTATCCGATATAGCTGATAAAAATATCCGTGATGAATATTTCTTCTCCCTTTCGACAGCTGAAAAGAAGGAGCTTTACGAAGATCAGTATAATGAGATATGGAATAACGGAACATACGAGGAAAAGAAGAAACTTGACAGTGAGCGCACGAATGCTGAGATATTCGAACCTGCGTCCTATGATGAAAAGCTCCGCCTGAGCCGCAATGATACCTTAGACTGGCTCGCTAAGCAGCCGGAGGATAAAAGGAATTTCGAACATCCCGAGGATGCACTGGAATTGAAGGAAAGGGAAATTGAAAGGAAAGGCAGGGAAGTCCTTCAGGATGAGGGAAAACTCAGTAAAGAAACAACGGATGCTGAGAAAAAAGCAAAGGAATACGTAGACGGGATCACAAATAAAGAAGGGAAGATAAAGCTTAAGAAAGAAACTGATCTCTTTACTCTTTCGGCTAATCTCTTGCTCGCGGATAAGGCAACAATAGATGATCTTTACAATATCGGACGTATAGCGCACAGGGCTGCTTTCAGCAGTGAGGACAGATCAAAAGCTGTAAGCTCAGAAGAGATAAGAAATATTGTACATAATAGCTTTGCTTCTGAAAAGAAGGTACTTGAAAGCACTGTTATAGATAATATACCCCGCTCACTTGATGATAACACCAAAAAAACTTTTAAGTTTAAGCTGAATGAGGAGGGTTATGTAGTACTTCCGAAGAGTGTTAAGGAAGATCTGGCGAGAATGATACGAGGCCTTAATACGGAGGAGAAGAGATTAACAACAAAATATGAAACAGGAAAAGATATCGTTAAGGATCATAATGATGGCTTAATACAGGGAAAGAAGCTGTTTCAGGAGAATCCGGCCTTAAGAAATATTGACCTTGAGAAGATCGCAAAGGATAAGAGTGATGCAAAGATTGCGATAGAAAAGGCAAATCATGATGCGCTCGTCAATATGAAGGACGGAGTGGATTCCCTTAAGGAGCAGTTCGGATCCTTAAGAAGCCATGGACCTGCCTTCCTTGATTCAAAGCAGTACAAGGATATGAAGACTGCCTACAATAATTTTATAAAGGCTTATGATAATGTGCTTCAGGGAAAGCACCCTAACGGCGAAGTGAATGATACCCCGGAACGGCTGTCTTTCGAGGACCGTGCTGCACTTGCATCCCTGCAGGAGCAGATGTCACAGGCCGCAGACACATATACTGCAGCAAAGCGGCAGCAAAAGAGCGGCGGTATCGATAAGCATTCAAGTGACCAGGGGAAGGACAGGCTTTCATTTGCGGACGCCCTCTCGGAATTCAAGCTGACCCCCGGTATCACGGAAAAGATCGACAGCATTACCGTGGAAGTAAAGGGAAAGAAAAAAGGCGAGGTCAAAAAGGTTTCTCTTAAGGATCTTGAAAAGGGACAGGACCGCGGCCGTAAGCATCTTGATTCCCGTATAAAGAAGCTTACAGAGAAGGAACTAAACAGGAAGCCGGCCGCGAAGAGTATGACATAATGTGGCGCTCAGAATGACATAACAGCATCCTTCATTTTCTTCACATATTCTCCGATATGCTCCGGGGCCTCAGTTTTGTACTGCTCCAAAAGCCTG
>CADCQV010000301.1 GCA_902803625.1 uncultured Lachnospiraceae bacterium | reverse complement strand
TAAAGAGAAAATCCTTAGAGCAGACCAGTGATATGGTAAATGAGCTTTCCGGGGTTCTTGGTACGCCCGGAGCTGCGGAAAAACCGGCGCTCCCGGAGGAAGGCATCAGCATAAATATAGAAACCGAGGAGCCGGTACCTGAGGAACCAAAGGCGGTATCTCCCGAAAGTCCCAAGGAGGGAATGAAGAGAGAGACCCTTGCCATCACAAGCGACCTTACAGGACTTTTGCGGGAGCACAGGGAAAAGGTGAATTCCCGTTTAAGGAGCATGGAAGAGGCCGGGACGGAGAAAAAGAGTCCGGAGCCGGAGAGAGTGCCTGAGAGAATACCTGAAGGGGTGAAGCATAAGGAGCCGGAAAAAGAGATCCCCGGGGAGGATATTCCGGAGGATAAGAGCCCTGAGGAAAGGAAGAGGGTCCGGAAAGAGCCGGAGGAAAGAAAGAAAAAGTATGTGGCTCCGGAACCCCAGCCGGTGAAGGGCTTTGATGAGGACGAGAAAGACATTTTTGCACAATTCCTGCCAATGCATGATCTTCCGGATATAATCAGGGATGCCCTTAACCGTATGAGACTGAACGGACAGAACGGAAATGTCTTTATCACCGGAAATGAGCAGAGCGCGAGGATCAATCTCGCAAATGCACTTGCCAGGGGCTATATGCACGAGCATCCCGAGGAGTTTGTAGGTAAGGTTGCGAAAATTCCCGCAGATCTTTTCAATACAAAGAATGTTCCCGATGTGCTGCAGGCACTGGACGGCTGTGCTCTTGTGATCGAGCACGCGGCGGATCTTAATGATGCCTCTCTTGAAAATATCCATAAGGTGCTCACCAGGCCGGAAACCTCCATCCTGCTCATATTGGAGGAGACGAAGTCCTCATACCGGATGCTGGAACGTAACCGGAAGAAGGACTGGTTTGATGATGTTTTTGACGTGAAGATAGAGATACCGACCTATACCAATGACGATCTGGTATTCCATGGCAGGGAATATGCCAGGGAGCAGGAGTATACGATAGACGATCTGGGCGTTCTCGCCCTTTATACAAAGATAGATGAGCGGCAGACTGCGGACCACTTTGTCACTATCGATGAGGTGGAAGAAATCGTTGATGATGCAATAAGGCATGTAAACAGAAAGACCCCCGGACATTTCCTTGATGTGGTTGTGGGCAAGCGTTATGACGACGACGACATGATAATCTTAAGGGAGAAGGATTTCATATGAGGGAAAAAGTATTTATTTCAGAGGATGATCAGTACCTTTTCGGTAACGGCACTCACTACAGGATCTATTCAAAGCTCGGGGCACATCCCAGCAGGGAGAACGGACAGGACGGGTTTTTCTTTGCGGTGTGGGCTCCGCATGCAAGGGCTGTACACGTAGTCGGTGAATTCAATAACTGGGATATAAATGCGGATCCCATGGAGAGACTGGAGGGTGTCGGGATATGGCAGAAATTTATACCCGGTGTGGAAAGCGGACGGCTCTATAAGTTCTTTATAGAAAAGGCCAACGGAAGTACTATCTATAAGGCGGATCCCTTTGCTTCCTATGCTGAGCTGAGACCCGGAACAGCCTCGAAGACCTTTATTTCCGGAAAAAACGGAAAACCCTATAAATGGGGAGACGGCAAGTGGCTGAAGGAGAGGGAGAAAAAGGACATGAACCGCGAGCCTATGGCGATTTACGAGTGTCATATGGGTTCATGGATGAGGCATCCCGTAGAGGAGAACGACGGATTCTACAGCTACAGGGAGTTTGCCGACAGACTGACAGCATACCTGAAGGAAATGAAATATACCCACGTGGAGCTGATGGGGATCGCAGAGCATCCCTTTGACGGTTCCTGGGGATATCAGGTGACCGGCTACTATGCTCCCACCTCCCGTTACGGAGATCCCGATGACTTCAGATATCTTGTGGACAAGCTCCACAAAAACAATGTGGGAGTCATTCTTGACTGGGTTCCGGCTCATTTCCCGAGGGATGAACACGGACTTGCGAATTTTGACGGTGAGCCTCTGTTCGAGTATTCCGATCCGAGAAAGGGAGAGCATCCCGACTGGGGTACAAAGATATTTAATTACGGAAAGAATGAGGTCAGTAATTTCCTCATTGCCAATGCGGTTTACTGGGTAGAGGAATTCCATATTGACGGCCTGAGGGTTGATGCGGTTGCATCAATGCTTTATCTTGATTACGGAAAGCGTGACGGTGAATGGGTCGCAAATAAGTACGGCGGAAATAAGAATCTGGAAGCAATTGAGTTTTTCAAGCATCTTAATTCGGTGATGCTCGGTGCAAATAAGGGCGTAATGATGATCGCCGAGGAATCCACGGCCTGGCCGAAGGTAACAGCACGGCCGGAGGATGACGGCCTCGGATTCTCCTTCAAATGGAATATGGGATGGATGCATGACTTTTGCGACTATATGAAGCTGGATCCCTATTTCAGAAGGAACAACCATTACAAAATGACCTTTGCCATGAGCTATAATTCCGCGGAGAATTATATTCTGGTGCTCTCCCATGACGAGGTAGTGCACCTAAAATGCTCTATGCTCAATAAAATGCCGGGAAGTCCCCAGGAAAAATTCGCAAACCTCAGGGCAGGCTATGCTTTTATGATGACCCACAGCGGAAAGAAGCTTCTGTTTATGGGTCAGGAATTCGGACAGGAAAGAGAGTGGAGCGAGGAAAGGGAGATCGACTGGTTCCTTCTGGATGATGCGAACCACGCGGCACTGCAGGAATACTCGAAGGAGCTTCTGAAGATATACAGGGAGTACAGTGCCCTTTGGGAGTTTGACAATGACAGCAGGGGCTTCCTGTGGATAAATGCCGATGACACGGAAAAAAGCCTGTACTCCTTCATCCGCATGAATTCCACCGGGAAGAATAATCTTGCCGTGGTGGTCAATTTCACGCCCATAGAAAGAGATGATTACCGTATGGGTCTTCCGAAGGAGGCAAAGTGTACACTGGTGCTGAACAGTGACGAAATACGCTTCGGCGGTACGGGCGCAAAGGTAAAGAAGACGGTGAAGACTGAAAATATCGAGTGGGATAACCAGCCCTATTCCATAGGCTTCACCCTTCCGCCCTTCGGAGCGGTAATATATAAATTTGACTGATTTTCAGGGCTCAGACTAAAGTTTTTTAAAAAACATCCGATATTATAGATGTAAGATGTACAGTTTGTTTTCTGCGTCTTAATTTTTCAGGGAAAGGAGGCGGCATATGTCTATGAGAATAAATTCTTCGGTACCAAGCTTTTATGATGCCGGCAGGGTCAACGATCCCGATCGGAATCTGAGAGTAAACCGCGTAGAGAAGGTTAATCCCGTAGAGGAAGCAAAGGGTATCAGCTCCTTAACAAGGCAGCATGAGATCGAAGAGCTTCAGAGGGAAAACCGCGGAGTGGTACAGACCCGGGTTTCTCCCGAGAATTCATTCCAGAAGGCTATGGTCACCGATAACTCCTTTGCCTTTGAGAGAATGGCGGGAAAGCTCCTTGACAAGCTTCCGAATATTCTTAAGGATATGCAGAAGCTTCCTGCGGAAAGCGCTTTTGCAGAGCAGCTTTCGGAAAAAGCGGCAGCTCCGTCAAAGGTCGTTATTTCCGAGGACGGCAGGATCAGGGGACAACTGCCCGAAGCTCCGGAGCAGGAAGATATCAAGCTTTGAGCATAAAAAATCATACAGATCATCAGGAACCGTCACAAGGGTGGCGGTTCTTTTTTTGTATCCTTCTTCTATGTCATTCTGAGGGCGCAGCCCGAAGAATCTTTGTAAGCAAAAGGGAAAGATCCTTCGCTTCGCTCAGGATGACAAGGATGAACGGCAGCTATTTTTTCACTGTTTCACTTCAGAAAATCCGGGAAACAACCGAAATAACGAGTGAAGCAGTATTCACGGGTGAAATACCCGGGCGGCGAAGGGATCTCGCCGCAGGTACAGAAGGTGCAGGGACGCATCAAAAAACACATGCATATCAACTTTCAGACAGAGACCCAACCCACTGCAAAGGATAATAACAGGATCGCACAGAATTCCCGTATGTTGAAAGCATACGGAACAGATGATGCCGGTATGGTACCGGGTTCCGGTATCGTAATGGATATCGGAGAAGGAAAGAATGCAGCCCACGGCTTCAAAGGTGTAGGGAATCAGAAGGGTATAAAGGCCGGGAAGAACGACCTGGCAGATGATATAAATTCCTTTGATGCGAAGAACGCGCATAATTATATGGCTGTTATGTCAAATACCATGTCGGATAAGGACTTTCAGGCTCTGAAAGAGGAGGGCTATCATCCCGGACGTATGAGCGGGGAAGAAGCTGTCACCGGCCTTGACAGGATCAAGGTGATACTGGCGCAGTCCGGCGTTAATGTGGCGGGCTTTACGGATACCGTTGACAGGGAGACGGCGGCAAAGATCACCGGCAGCGTGGCGGCGGCAAATGCCATTACCGACAGTACACCCGTCAACAGCGAGCTTATAAAGGATGAAGAAGCATTAAAGGATTTCATCGCAGCGGGACTTGAAAATGCGGATCTGCCCGTGACCGATACTAACCTAAAGGATGCACTGAATGCCTTTAATACGGCGGCAAAGACGGAAATGCCGGATCAGGGGAGTATGGAATACCTGCTTTCAAACGGAGCAGAGCCCACGGTGGAGAATGTGTATATGGCAGAGCACTCCGGATCGGGAGAGGGTTCCGGGGGAGCAAAGGGCTACTTCGATAACGAGGGCACCGGCTATATGGCAGAGATTGCGGAAAGCGAAGATCTGAAGGCACTCTCCGGCAGCATAGACAGCATTATTGAGGAGTCCGGCCTCCCGGCGGATGCATCAATAAAGGAGGATGCAGAATATCTGATAAAGTCGGGCTTTGCCTTAAACAGCGAAACCCTTAATCTGTATGAGGATCTTAAGAGTCTCTCCTTCCCCCTTAAGGCCGGGGATCTGATGCAGGAGATAAGCGGAGCCTTTGCCCGGGGAGAGAGCGCCGGAAATGCGTATCTTATAAAGGGCTATAACAGGATAAAGAATGAGAGGGTCTTAAATGAGACAAGGCTCAGGATGAATACCGAGGCAAACAGGACTCTGGAAGCCGATAACGGCTTTACTCTTGATACGGAAGAGCTTTCGGAGAAGGTGGATGAGCTTAAAGTAAAGGAGCGTGCCTTCTACCGCGCCCTGTTTATGAAGAACGGCGGGGAAAATCCGCTGTCAGTCGAAGAAAGCATAAGCCTTGCGGAAGAAACGGTAATAAAAACCGCCGAAATAAAGAATATGCCTGTCGCGGTAATCGGCAGCTTTTCCTCAGCAGAAGCCTTTAGCGTTAATGATGTTTACGAAGCCGGAAACCAGCTGAAGCTGAAATTCGAGGCGGCGGGTCAGACCTACGAGGCAGTAGGCACGGAAGTGAGGGCGGATCTCGGAGACCGCATAGACAATGCCTTCAGAAATGCGGGAGAGCTGCTGCATGAGCTCGGCATAAAAGAAACGGAAGAAAACCTAAGGGCAGTAAGGATCCTCGGCTACAACAGCATGGAAATCACGGAAGGAAATATCGCAGATGTGAAGAATGCCGATCAGACCGTAAGGACTTTAATAAACCGTCTCACCGGAGCCGCGGCAGTTTCCCTGATAAGAGAAGGTATCAATCCCTTAAAGACCGATATGCAGGAGCTTATTAACAGAATCTCCGATATGCAGGGGCTTGACGGGGAAAATGAGAAATTCAGCGAGTATCTGTTTAAGCTCGAGAGAAATAATGAGATCTCCGATGATGAAGCTGAGTCCTATATCGGGATCTTCAGGCTTTTACGGCAGATCGAGAACAGCGACGGGGCGGTTATCGGATCCCTTGTACAGAGCGGAAAGGAGCTGTCACTTAGGAATCTTCTGACAGAGCTTCGTACAAGGAGCAGGGGTCATATGGATTTCAGCGTAAATGATGAATTCGGAGGGCTTACAGCTTCCGAGGATGCATCCCGGAATCTGAAGATCGACGCCCAGATAGAAACTGCCTTCCGTAATGAGGGGGACGAGAGACAGGAAAAACAGTATCAGGAAAACCTGGCTCACGAGCTTTATGACAGCCTGTCACCGGAAAAGCTTAAAGGTATTCCGGTGGCGGATGAAAATACGACCCTCGAGGATATTCTGGATATGGTGAGAAGCGGCGGATCATCTGAAAATGATCATAAGGAGGAAAACGCTGCTGCAGGGAACAGTTTTACTCCGGAGGAAGAACTCACTAATCTTGAAGCGGAGGAAATAAGGGCTGCTGCACAAAAGGATGATAAGGTCTATGAAATGCTTCTACGTTACGGACAGGAGATAACCCCCGAAAACGTGCTCGCAATGGATTCGCTGATGAATAACAGGGGAGCGTTCTTTTCCGGGCTTATGGCCATGCTTGGCGGGAACATAAGGGAGAGCCTGAAGAGCCATTCTGAGAAGCTTCTTGAAAAGATGGACGATGACAGCGAAGAGACCGGAGATACCGGGGAAGCTGTTAAAGAGGCATACGGTGAGATGACGGAGGAGATGGAGGCGCTTATAAGGGATGCTTCCTTCAACACGGAAAAGTATGTGGATCTGAAGAGCCTTCAGAGTTTAAACCGTAGACTTACCGTAGCAAGAGCCCTGTCCCGTGAGGAGAATTATGAGATCCCTGTGGAAGCGGATGGACGGATGATATCCGTAAACTTAAAGATAGTAAGGGGAACAGGGGAATCAAAGGCTGCCGTATCCTTTGACACAGAGGAGCTTGGGCAGGTTTATGCTGAATTCACTCTGTCGGCAGATGCGGTAAAGGGAATCGTGTCTTCTTCCGATGGAGACGGGAGTACGCGGTTACAGGCGGTTTCAGAGGGGTTTTTCAAGGCGCTGGATGATGCCGGGATAAAGAGGGAAGGGATATATTTTGAAAAGTCTTTATCCGGGGATATAAACAGAATCCCGGAAACTGCCGATATAAATTCCATAGGAAACAGGAATCAGGCTCCGTCAGGGACAGACGGAGGATCAGGCGGGTCAGAGAGCATGGATGCCGGAAACAGCCCCGCTGTTTTATACAGGACAGCGAAGATATTTATAACGGAGGTATTCTATGCACATCAACAGTAATCTCACATCCATCATCACGAATAATGTTCTTTTGAGGAATGAATCCGCATTTTCATTATCCACGGGAAAGCTGTCATCAGGCTACAAGATAAATACCGCGGGTGACGATCCTACGGGTTATGCCATATCAGGCAGGATGCGTCAGCAGCTGGCGGCGCTGGAAAGAGCCGATGTAAACGCAACGACGGGTAAATCAGTTCTGGAAACCGCAGACGGCGCATTAAACGAAGTAAATGATATGCTGCAGAGATTAAATGAGCTTGCAATAAAGGCAAGTAACGGCACCATGTCTGCCAGTGACCGTGCGGATATACAGCAGGAGGTCGATCAGCTGACAGCGGAGGTGCAGAGGATATCCGAGCAGATAGAATTAAACGGACAGAAGCTTCTCGACGGGCATCTCGAGAACCACGGGTACTGCGAGGATAACAAAAATGTTCAGGTGGAAGAGTACAATGACAAGATGAAGGCCGGGAAATACAAGGTTACCCTTGAGGAGACCTTTGATCCCCTGAATCACAGTCTGACGGTAAAGGCAAAGGTTGAGACCGATACAACAACTCCCCAG
>CADCQV010000300.1 GCA_902803625.1 uncultured Lachnospiraceae bacterium | reverse complement strand
CCCGTGACAGGATGATCTCAGGCTCGGTACCAAGATTCTGGAGTCCGTATGCCACTTCATTAAAAACCGTCTCTGCTGCTCCCGACAACTGGTTAAAGGGATTCTGGAAAATGAGACCTACAAACTCGCACATTTCCTCCACCGGAGTCTCTTCCACGAGCCTGCCGTTCACCTCAACCCTTCCGCCGTATGCTCCGTTATAAAATCTTGGAACAAGGCCGTTTATCGCCTGTCCCAGGCTGCTCTTTCCCGCACCGTTCCTGCCGGCTATCCCGATAAATTCTCCCTTTTCTATTTCCAGGGAAATATCGTTTAATGCAAGCTTCTCCGTATTGGGATATCTGTATTTTAAGTGCTCTGCTTTTATGATAGGCATGACAGTATCCTCCATACAGAAACGACAATGATAAGTGCTGCAAGAATAATGCTGATGACTATGTCGGCACTGCTCTTTTTCCTGTCCGTAATATAGCTCCTCTTATTCTTCCTCCCGAATCCCCTTACTTCCAGCGCAATGGCTCTTTCCCTGGTATTGATGAGAGCGCTCATGACAACTGGAGAAATAAGCGGAAGGAAGGCCCTGATCCTGGTAAACAGGGATCCCTCCGTCTCCATGCCTCTGCTTCTCTGGGCATCAACTATGGTATCCCTGGTCTTCATCATCTGTGGCACTATCTGGAAGACCGAATTGATGACATAACCGAATTTCGGGGAAAAGCCGTTCTTTTCCATTTCTTCCACCAGATCCTGGGGTGAGGTGCTAAGGACAAATACCGCAAAGCTTAAGAGCATATTTAAGATGTTTAAGGCTATGCCCGCTGCATACAGCACACCCTCCCTGTAAAAGGTCAGTATCCAGATATTAAACAGCGGATTCTCGTTTTTATGATAAAATAGCCCCTGTATCAGAAAGATCACAATGATAAGGGTAAAAGAGAAAGCCACGAGAGGCAGGGCACGCCTGAAGACCCGTCCAATGACAAGCAGTATCAGGCTGCACAGTATGATAAAGGGGAAGAGCAAAAGCCTTCCCCCGATAAGCGGGACCAGTATCGCCGCAAAAACATACAGAAGCTTTGTATAGGGATGCAGCTTATTTAAAAAGCTTCCCTTATCAACATAGAGACTTAACGCACTCATTCAGTCCAGTCTTTCTATTTCTGCATTCACATCATAAAGAGCAGTAAGCTTTGCCGGAAGACCCTTAAGGATCAGGAAAGCGATAATGACCGTCAGTATTTTGTCCGGCACATCCACCACAAGCTCATCAAGGAAGGATCCGATGACTACCGGCATCCCGTTTGCCTGTGTTATGGCAAAGAGTGCATCACCCCATACATTACCCGTGGTGCCTCCCCAGAACATAACATTTAAGGGAGTGGAAATGATGACCGCTGCAAGTCCTCCCGCAAGAGCACATACAAAGGACTTCGGAAATGTTTCCATAAAGCCCATCCTCGCAGTGATACCTACCGCAATACCTATGCCAAGACTTGTGAGAGCATACACGAGTGAGATGTTATCTCCGGTTGTAAGACCGTATATGATATTATTGACCGCACCGCAGATGCCTCCGATCACAGGACCGCCGAGAGCGGCTCCGATACAGGTTCCGATACAGTCAAGCCACAGGGGAAGCTTCAAAAACTGAGCAAAGAGCTTTCCCAGATAATTGATACCTATGCAGGCAGGTATCAGAACTATAGTGGCTGCATTGAGTTTTGTTTTGAAAATATTTGACATGATCTTTTCTCCTTTGCCTGTTTATTTGATTAGCCGGCGTTTCGCTTTTCCAAAAGATATTCGTCACCTGTCATTATCCTGACCTGAAGAGGAACAAGACCCGAAAGAACGGTTTCCACAGCCTTTTCACTCACCTGATCCAGTCCTGAAACACAATCCCTAAGGTAAATAACCTGTGCCCCCTCATCGATAGCGGCGAAGGCCGTTGACAGCACACAGCATTCCGCCACCACTCCGGACAGAAGAACCCTGTCCGCTTTACACACCGCCTTTTTTACGTCAGGTATTGCCAGTGATGAATATACGGATTTGCTGTAAAGGGGATAATTCTCCAATTCCCCCTTAAGTATCTCCGCCATCTCATTGGCAATGGCGTCACTGTTAATGTCCGCGTTTTCCCGGTTGTAATCCCTCCAGGCGCCCTCTGCGCCGTCATCTGAAAGGAATCTCGTAAAGATAACGTCAAAGCTGCCCCTGCCGTCACGGATAAGCTTCAAAATATTCTCCGCCGCTTTTCCAAAGCTGTGACAGCACCAGGCTCCTCCCTGTCCGTAAACATTCTGCATATCTATGACAAGCAGAAGATCTTTTTTCATTAAATCTACGCTCCTTCAAGGTGACAAGACAGATGTAAATGTATAACTGATTTTACAGCCTGGAATGGCTTAAGTCAATCGGTTTTTCAAAACGGGATATTTCTGATATAATGATTCAGACGCCAAAAGTCACATTTTGATTAAATACGGATTGTTCCGTGCTTCGCGGTCTCCGCTTCGCTGTGCTCAGGATAACATAAGAGAGGTGCCGAAATATGAAATCATATCTTGAAATGACAAAAGACGCGCTGTCCGCCGAGATAGAACT
>CADCQV010000299.1 GCA_902803625.1 uncultured Lachnospiraceae bacterium | reverse complement strand
CTACCCGATTAAATCCTACAGTAAATTTACGCCGCCGGACCCCGGGCCGGTCATTGCGGATTCTTCTGTTTGTTGCTAAAATATCCAATGTGGAAAAAACGATGTTTAACGGACAACTGAAAAGAAGGGTTCTTGTGGTTGATGATGAAATGATCAACCGGGAGATACTGGGAAATATGCTCCGGGGTGAATATGAGGTCGTTTTCGCGCAAAACGGACGGGAAGCCCTGGATATATTATACGGATCGGAAAAAAGCTTTTCATTGATACTTCTTGACCTTATGATGCCGGTCGTAAGCGGCGAGGAGGTATTGAAGACCTGCAGATCCGACCCCGGATTGTCCGGTATTCCCATAATCGTCCTTACGCAGGAAGAAGATGCCGAGGTAGCAAGCATACGTGCGGGCGCCGATGATTTCATAAAGAAGCCCTATAATCTGCCGGAGGTTATCCTTGCAAGATGCGAAAGGATAATAGATCTCTATGAGAAAAAGAACCTTATTGATTCAACAGAGATAGATTCCCTCACAGGTCTGTATTCCAGTGATTTCTTCTTCGAATATATCAGGCGTTCGGTTCAGTATAACAGCGGCCGGATGGATGCCATAGTCCTCGATATAGAGCACTTTCACCTTATTAATGAGATCTACGGCCGCGGGGAGGGCGATAAGGTCCTGAAAAAAGTGGCATCAATACTAAAAAGCGGACTTGATGACGGTCAGGGGATCGCCTGCCGGGCCGCCGCGGACACCTTCTATGTCTTTTATTCCGGCATGGATGATTACAGCGTACTTTCCGACAGGATAAAGGGGGAAATGGATTCACTCTCCTTCTCCAGTGCAAAGATAAGGCTTAGGATAGGCATAAACAAGGATGTCGACAGAAACGACACCCCCGAGCAGTGGTTCGACCACGCAAAGCTTGCCTGTGACGGTCTGAGACGTGACTATACGAGGACGCTGGCATTTTATGACAGGGATCTCCACGATAAGCAGCTCTTTCACGCGAGATTGATAAATGATATGGACCGCTCCATCGACGATCACGATTTTGTGGTATACTTCCAGCCCAAATACGGTGTTCTCGGGGACAGGCCCGTTCTCAGAAGCGCCGAGGCTCTTATCAGATGGGAGCATCCGGAGTTCGGCATGATAAACCCCGGCGACTTTATCCCCTTATTCGAGGGAAACGGACTCATTCAGAAGCTTGACAGATTTGTCTGGGAAGAAGCCGGAGCCGCAGTTTCACGGTGGAATAAAAAATATGGCATTTTTGTTCCGGTTTCCGTCAATGTCTCAAGGATAGATATCTATGATCCGAAGCTTGAGGAGACCCTTCTGAATATACTAAAGAAAAACGGACTTTCAACACGGGATATGCTGCTAGAGATAACGGAAAGCGCCTATTCAGATAATGCGGCGCGCCTTATCGAGGTCATAAACAGCCTTAGGGAAAAGGGCTTCAGGATAGAAATGGATGATTTCGGCTCAGGATATTCATCACTTAATATGCTTACGACCATCCCCATAGATGTACTGAAGATGGATATGAAGTTTGTAAGAAATATGCTAAAGGATGAAAAAAGCCTTAAATTATGCGGGCTGGTAATGGACATATCAAGGTTCCTGGAGGTCCCGGTCGTAGCTGAGGGCGTGGAGGAAAAGGCGCAGCTTGAAAAGCTGAAGGAGATGGGCTGCGAACTGATCCAGGGGTACTATTTTTCCAAACCGCTCCCGGATAATGAATTTGAGGAACTCATACGAAGAGAAGCCGAGCTTTCGGCAAAGAACCTGTCAAGTGCATCTAACAGCGCTTCGTGAGGCATGGATTTCAAAAGGTATCCGTCCGGTTTATTCTTCAGTATCTTCATCACACCCTCCTTATCATTCCTTCCGGTAAGGAAGATGATCGGAACACGGTCATTCGTGGGATTCGACCGTATCCTTTTCATTACCATATCACCGATCATCCCGGGCATTTCATAATCGAGGAGGATAAGATCCGGTCTTTTGCGGTCAAGATAGATCAATGCGTTGGCGCCCGCATGTGAGCACTCGACATTATACGAATCCGAAAGCCACTTTTTCATAATATGAAGGAAATCCGGATCATCATCGATCACAAGTATGGTTCTGGTTCTCTTGAAATCACTCAGCATATCATAATAGCCGGACATATCCGCCGCCATTTTATCAAGATTTACCGGACGCGGATATGCGGAGGATATGACATCCCTGTCATGCACATCCCGCGCCGTCTCAATATCCAGAGGATCCCCCGCAAGACAAAGTATCTTATTGTCATCACGGCATATCTCGGTAAGCATTGTGCTGATCATCCTTATATGATCATTATCACCGGAGGGATAATAGAGAAAAAGGCTTGATTCTGCACGGTAATTCATAATGACCTCCGGCATATCCGTAATGTCTATGACAGAAAAGCCTTCATCCTCCAGCGCCTTGGTGATTCCCCTTGCAACGATACCGTGTTCATGGCTTATAAAAAGGATCGTGCGCTTTATCGGAACGGCGGAAACCTTTTCGCCTCCGGGTTCTTCGGATTCCGGAATCTCCACCGGCACCTCTTTTTTTGACAACAGTGGCTTCAGCCTTGGCAGCATACTGCCGTATTCCTCGAGAAGCGGTTGGGTCAGCGCGTGGACCAGACCGTATTCCTGTCTCAGGCCTGCATATTCGAGGTCTGCAGCCTTATCCGCAACAGAAACCGCGCCGATAAGCCTTGCAACACTTTTCAGTGAATGTACCCGTAAAAGATACATAGGCCAGTTCTCGTCTTTTTCAAAGCGCTCGATATCGGCTGATTTTTCTTTGATGGATCCGGCAAAAACCGCAAGTGTATCCAGATAGTCGGAGGCCGTATTGCAATGCTCTATCCCGGAATTCAGATCGAGCTCGGAAATATTTTTAACCCAGGCGGGAAGAGAGGAAAGCTCACTATCAATATGCTTCTTTTTCTCTTCATCGGCGGGAATCTCGAATCCGCCGTCCGGAAGATAGGTCATAAGGAGGACCATCAGCTCTCCGGGATCCGCGGGTTTAATAAGGACATCGGCAAAGCCTGCAGCCTTGTACAGATTCTTATAATTCCTTCCTTCATCGGCAGTATGACAGATTACGGGAGTTTCAGCTCCGGTCTTCAAAAATATCTCCTTCAGCTTCACAAGCGTATCCACACCGTCCATATCCGGCATACGGTGATCAAGGAGGATCAGATCATATGAATTGGTCCTGCATAGATCAAGGCACTCCTGTCCGCTTCCGGCAAGATCACAGGAAATACCCATATTGGTAAGCATGGATGACAGGATCGTCCGGTTGATCGGCATATCATCCACGATCAGAACCTTTGTGTTGCTTGAGTGTCTTTGTCCGCTTTCATTTTCCGTCATACGAATGAACCTCTTAGGAGCTGTTCATAAATTACTTTACAGTTTGACGCAGGACGCCCGTTCATCTGCAAAGAAACAGATCCTTATCCCTTTGTTTCATTGATTATACAATTAAATATCCGCAAACTGCAACCACGGCAGGCTAAACATCTCTTTGATAAACGCAGGAAAATCTTTCTCCGTGTCCATTCACCATGTTATAATACTTATATTGAGGGGTTAAAGGAGCACTCCTTATGTTTGGAAAAAATTTCGTTCTTAATGAGAACACAATGACCATAATAGAAGAAATCGGGCGGCATATGCCCGGAGGCTTCTTTATCTACAGGGCTGAAGGCGCTGAAGAGTTGATATACGCCAATGACGCGACCATCAGTCTTTTTGGCTGCAAAAACCTTGATGAATTTAAGGAACTGACCGGCTTCAGCTTTAAGGGAATGCTCCATCCCGATGACTATTCGGCGGTTTCCGATTCCGTAAACAACCAGATACGCTTAAGCACCGAAAACATCGACCATGTGGAGTACCGCATTATCAGAAAAGACGGATCGGTACGATGGATAGATGATTACGGACATTATACGGAAACCGATAATTACGGCGGCATATATTACGTATTCATTGCCGATATCACCGAGCAGCATAATCTTGATGAACGTAATGACCTGAAGGAACGCCTTATAAGCGAACAGGTACGGAGGGAGCAGCAGGATAAGATGATAACCGCTCTCGCCTCCGATT